>JAATGE010000119.1 GCA_015654825.1 Rhodospirillales bacterium | reverse complement strand
GGCTTTTCATCGTCTCCCTGACGAAGCCACTACGCGACATAGCTTCGCCGTTCTCCACAGTAACGGGGGTCTGTGGCCTCAGGCCGTGTCGTGCGAAGCACGCTGTCGCGTGACGGGTCCAGGGCAGAGCCCTGGCCTTTTCGAAATTTCAAGCATTTCGCGGATTGGTATTACAGCGGCACCGCCGGGGTTCCGCGGTTCCTACCCACGCCCCATGTTTGTCCTCGGGTCCCGGGCGACCGGGGCGGGTTTGGCCGCGCAGATGCCAAATCGTTGCGGCCGTGCTACGGCAGCTCGTTCGACTTGGACCCCGAGGTAGCCAGCTAATTCAAGGCCATACCGCGTCGACCACCGAAATTGCGCGAGGCAGCAGGCCGAGTTCCCAGAAACGATCCGCGATGCGCTGCTGTTCCTGCATCACGGGTTCGTCGATTTTCCTTACGCCGTAAGAAAGTCGGCGCATCGCCACTTCCAGTACGTCCGGCACCATGCCGAACGCATCGGCCACCCGTATCGCCATCGACGCGGGCGATTGCTCCGCCGCCGCGCTGACCCGCATCGCCTCCTCCAGAATGGTGGTGACCACGTCGGGCATCGCGTCGGCAAAATCGCGCCGCGCCAGATAGAAACGGTGATTGAGCACGAGGCCGGTGCCGTCCACCACCGTTCGAAAGCCGCCGCGCGACTGCAATTCGCTCAGATACGGATCCCAGGTCAGCCACCCATCCATGCCGTCGTTCGCGCGCGGCACCGGATCCTCGCCCTGCTCCAGATAAACGGTCTCCACGTCGTCGAGCGTAAGGCCGTGCAATTCTAATGCGCGCAGCAACAGGAAATGCGCCACCGACCATTTGCTGAGCGCCACGCGCCGGCCACGCAGGTCCTGGATGGTGCGGATCGTGCTTTCGTCGCGCACCAGCAAGGCGACGCCGCTCGGCGCCGCCGGTTCGTACGCCAGATAGACGACGGGCGCGCCGTTCGCCTGCGCGAAGACGGGAGGCACCTCGCCCGCGCCACCGATATCGATATCGCCCGCATGCAACGCAGCGAGCAGCGGCGGCCCGGTGGAAAACGCGCGCCAATCGACCAGGATACGCTGCTCGGCGAGCCGGCGTTCCAGCGCGCCGCCGAAACGCAGCAGGGCGGAAGTGCCGAATTTCTGGATGCCGATCCGCACCCGCACCCAGGCGGCATCGTCCGGCGAGCGCCGACGCTGCGGGATCACGCCAAGGTGGCCGAGCTGCGTGCGCAACGTGTTGCGGCTTACCCCAAGCCGCTCCGCGGCCTTTACCTGATTGCCGTCGGCGGCGTCGAAACCGGTCTGCACCAGCACGCGCATGGTGCGCCGCAGCAGGTCGGGCTCGCCGTCGCGCATCCAGCCCTCCGCCAGCTGGCGCAACGCCGTCTCCACGCTGCCGCGGGCCGCCGGGCCCCCGGGGGGTTGGCCGAAGGGCGGTTGGCCGAAGGATGGTTGGCCGAAAGGCGGCGCCGGCGCGGCCGGGCCATCGCACCCGGTCTCGCTGCCGAGCGAGATGTCGGCGGCCCCGATCAGCGGACCGGCGTTCAGCAGCACCGCCCGATGCACGACGTTGTCGAGCTCACGCACATCGCCGGGCCAGTCGTGGCGCTGCAGGGCATCGAGCGCGTCGGCGGCGAAGCCCTGCGCGGCGCGGCCGAACCGGGCACCGTACAGCGCCAGGAAATGCTGTGCCAGCGGCTCGATGTCCTGCCGCCGCTCGCGCAGCGGGCGCAGCCGCACCGCGCCCACGTTCAGGCGAAACAGCAGGTCGCGGCGAAAGCTGCCCGCCGCCACCGCCTGGTCCAGATCGACATTCGTCGCGGCGACGATGCGCACGTCCAGCCGCCGCGCGATGCGCGAGCCCACGCGTGTCACTTCGCGTTCCTGCAGCACGCGCAGCAGCTTTACCTGCATCGCCAGCGGCAATTCGCCGATTTCGTCAAGCAGCAGCGTGCCGCCGGCAGCGGCCTCGAACCACCCGGGCTGCGCGCGCACCGCGCCGGTGAAGGCGCCTTTCTCGTGGCCGAACAGCTCCGCCTCCGCCAGCGTCTCGCTCAGCGCGCCGCAATTCACCGCCAGGAACGGGCCGCTACGGAGGCTGCGGGCGTGCAGCGCGCGCGCCGCCACCTCCTTGCCGGTGCCGGTTTCGCCCATGATCAGCACGGTGGCATCGGTCGGCGCGAGCAGCGCCAGGCGCGCCTCGAACGCCCGCGACGCCGGGTCCGCGAAGATCGCCAAGGTCGCGTCGGAGACACGTGGATGCCGCGCCGCGACATGGCGCGCCGGAACTTCCCACTCCTGCGACCGCATCCCCGGCGAACCGCGCTCCACCACCCGCATCACCCCCTGCGACTGCCATAACTACTTGCACAGGATGTTAAATATTTCAAACTACAATACCGTGCCGCAATTCCGCCTGTGCTGATGCGAATCCCACAATGAGTGGGCGATATTTGTTGGAAAGGCAGCCGCAGATCCCACCGGCGGCGGCCCCAAGCCTGCAAGAAAACGTGGCCTTGCCTGCTGCGCGCGCCCCTGCGGCGGCGTTGGCACGCGGCCTGCGTTGCACCTGTCCTTGCAGCAAGTGCGCCCTGTCGCGCGCTCGCGGCCAAGGCCGCGGGCGCCGCCAGCCAAGGCCACTGGCGCCGCCACGAAGGAATATAGCCATGTCCGCTCTCGCCCAAGCCGCGCCGACCTTCTTCTGGTTCCTGCCGACGCATGGCGACGGACGCTATCTTGGCACCGCCGAAGGCGGCCGCAGCGTCGATCTTGCCTACCTGAAGCAGGTCGCGATCGCGGCCGACTCGCTCGGCTATCACGGGGTGCTGATCCCGACCGGCAAGAGCTGCGAGGATTCCTGGCTGGTGGCGGCCGCCCTGGTGCCGCTGACCAGCCAGCTGCGCTACCTGGTCGCGGTGCGCCCCGGCCTGCAGCCGCCGAGCCTGGCCGCGCGCATGACGGCGACGCTCGACCGGCTGTCGGAGGGCCGCGCGCTGGTCAACGTCGTCACCGGCGGCGACCCGGTGGAAAATCGTGGCGACGGCATCTTTCTGCCGCACGCCGACCGCTACGTGCTGACCCGCGAATTCCTCACCGTCTACAAACGCCTGCTGGCCGGCGAGCGGGTGGATTTTGAAGGCGTCCACATCCGGGTAGAGGGCGCCGAGCTGCTCTACCCGCCGGTGCAGCCCGGCGGGCCGCCGCTGTATTTCGGCGGCTCCTCGCCGGAAGCGGTCGAGGTCGCCGGCGACCAGGTCGAGTGTTACCTGAGCTGGGGCGAGCCGCCCGCCGATGTGGCGGAAAAGTTTGCCGTGGTGCGTGACCGCGCCGCGGCTTCGGGCCGCCAGCTCACCTACGGCGTGCGCCTGCATGTCATCGTGCGCGAGACCGAGGAGGAAGCGTGGCGCGCCGCCGATCGGCTGATTGCCAAGTTGGACGACAGCACGAT
>JAATGE010000187.1 GCA_015654825.1 Rhodospirillales bacterium | reverse complement strand
CGGCTACTGCCGTTGATCAAGCGTTTCGCCGCCGAACTCGAAAATCTGGCCCTCTTTGGAATGGTCTTTCCCACGAGCCCGAAATGAGGGGAGTCTTAAGGCCTCAGGCCCCAGCGGGTCCAGGGCAGAGCCCTGGCCTTTTCTGATGTACTAATCATTACATGTACTAATCATTACGTGTACTAATCATTACGCGCGTCGGTATAATGATACCCCTACGCGGCCAGGCCGCGGGCGCGGGTTACCCAGGAGGGCATCCAGGTCGGCAACGGATTGGCCGTGGGCGGCAGCTTGGTGACCGGCAAAAGATTCTGATACGCCCAGCGAAGCACGTGACCCAGGCGCTGCCGCGCCTCCGGCGCATCGCGCAACAAATCCAGCGCACAGGTTACCTCGTGCAGGATTCCCTCCGCGGCCGCTCGCAATTCCGGCATGTGCGACGGGGAGATGCCCAGATCGAGGCATGCCCCGATATAGTTGCGCAACGCAATGGTGTAGCGGTTCTCCCCGGCCTCCGCCTCCTGGTTGAAGCTGTCGGCGCGGCGCGCAAAGAACAGGTCCCAGGCCTTTGCGAAGTTCTGCAAATGACGCTCCGCCGCGAACACCGACGTCATTTCGCAATAGCAGTAATAATTGCCGCGCCGCGCGCCATCCTTCAGGCAGCGCATGGCCCGCCGACGCTCCGCCCGGCTGGTGCCGCGCACCCGCAGGAAGATCGCCCCGAGCCGCTCCAGCGCCACCAGCGATCCGCGCGTCGCGGCCAGGCGGTAGCACCGCACGGCTTCACCGTAATCCTGCAGCGCGTCGCCCCTGCCGAACAGATGTCGGTCGCCCTCGGTCAGCAGTTCCAGCGCGGACGGCGCCGGCGCCAGCGCCGGCATGCCGCCCGATAGCGACGCGACCTGCAGCACCACGCGCACGATGTCGGCCGGCGAGCCGCGGAAGAACTCGCGGTTCTGCGCTACCCGCAAGCCGCGCCGATCCAACTCCGCATGGATCAGTTCCTCGGCCTGCACGAAATCCGCGAATTCCTGCTCGAACGCCAGCACGAATGGGGTGGCGACGCCGGTCGCGCCGGAAAGCTCCGCCGCCCGCTCCGCCGGTTGCCGCGCGGTTCGCCCGACTTTCACCATGCCCGGTATCGAGGAGTTCACCAGAACGTAGATCCAGCCCTGCGCCTGTTCCTGCCTTGCAGACTGCGCCACTGTCGACTCTTGGTGCACTGGCTGCTCCCTCACGTCCCGCTGCATTGCACCGCCTCCAATTATTAGCCGGAATGACGTGTGCCGGCAGGGTTTATGCAACCATAGGTAGTGTGGTGAATTCACGCAAAGATGTGACCAGATCATACAGAGAACATTCACAGGTTCACGGAAATGTGATTTTGTTATTCAAAGCGATCCGCCCGCCGGCGGCCGGCGCGCGGCAACACGCTCGAGTTTTCTAGAAATAACCGGCGAACAGATTGGCCGCGATGAACAGAAACACCGCCGCCGCTACCCACGCGATCAGCGGAAATCCGAAGTAGCTTCGGGGCAGCGCGGTGAGCGCATCGAATGACGCCGGCGGGGCGGGCGCCACCGCCTCCGGCGCGGCCACGGCGCGGCCGAAATTATCGAAGAACTGGTCGGCCATCTGCTTCGCCGTAGCGTCGATCAGCCGCGCCCCCAGTTGCGCGATCTTGCCGCCGACCTCCGCTTTCACCCGGTAGGTCAGTACGGTCTCCGCTCCGTCCTCTTCCAGGCTCACCGCCGCACCGCCGCGCGCAAATCCCGCGGCACCACCCTGGCCGGAGCCCTCGATGCGATAGCTCGCCGGCGGCACCAGATCCAGCAGCCGCACCTCGCCCGAAAAGTTCGTTGCGATCGGCCCGATCCTGACCGCGGCCACGGCGCGGAATCCGCCATCGTCCACCGCCTCCAGGCTGCGGCAGCCGGGAATGCTCGCCTGCAGGATTTCCGGATCGTTCAGCGCCGCCCACACGCGCGCCCGCCGCGCGGGCAAGCGGCGTTCGCCAGTCATTTCCATATGGCTCGCTCCCAGGTTCCGTCCGGCGAGCTTATTGGCGCGGGCCGGCCAGCGCCACGCAAGACAAGCGGCCGCGCCGTGCTTGACGCTGTCCCGGCGCCGGCGCACTGCGCCGCCGAAACTCAGAACGGGAACCAAGCCGCATGCCCTATCTCGTGGCCGCTGACCTGCCCACAGCCCCCGCCGGCGAGCGCTTCCGCGCCGCGCTCGATGCCGGCGCCATTCTGCAGCTTCCCGGCGCGCATAACGGCATGGCGGCGATCCAGGCGCGCAACGCCGGGTTTTCCGCGCTCTACCTCTCCGGCGCCGCGATGACCGCCAGCATGGGCCTGCCGGATCTCGGCATCATTACCGTGGACGAGGTCTGCTTCTTCATCCGCCAGCTCGCCCGCGCCTCCGGCCTGCCGGTGCTCGCGGACGGCGATACCGGCTATGGCGAGGCGCTGAACGTCATGAACATGGTGCGTGCGTTCGAGGATGCCGGTGCCGGCGCCGTGCATATCGAGGACCAGTTGCTGCCGAAGAAGTGCGGCCACCTGAACGACAAGAAGCTGGCCGACGCGCACGACATGGCCGCCAAGGTGCACGCGGCCGCGCGGGCCCGCCGCCACCTTTATCTGATTGCGCGCACCGACGCGGCCGGCAGCGAGGGTATCGACGGCGCCGTCGCGCGCGCCAGGCTGTATGTCGAGGCGGGGGCCGACGCGATCTTTCCCGAGGCGCTGACGACGGCCGAGATGTTCCGCGCGTTTGCCGCGCGCATGCCCGGGGTAAAGCTGCTCGCCAACATGACGGAGTTCGGCCGCACGCCGTTCTTTACCGCGTCGGAGTTCCAGGCCATGGGGTATGCCATGGTGATCTGGCCGGTCAGCTCGCTGCGCGTCGCCAACAAGGCGCAGGAAGAGCTTTACGGTGCCATCCGCCGGGACGGCGGCACCCACAACATGGTGGACCGCATGCAGACCCGCGCCGAGCTGTACGAAGCGATCGCCCTGCATGCGTATGAGGCACTGGATGACTCGATCGTGGAGACGGTGTTGCCGACGGTAAGTCAAGATTAGGAAGGCCAGGGCTCTGCCCTGGACCCGCTGGGGCCAGTAGGCCCCAGACCCCAATTAGCGCTGCGCGGCACTTTATCGTCTCCCCGGCGAAGCCCAATTCAATCCGACTATCAGGCATCGCCGTTCCCCCCATGAGCGGGGGTCTGGGGCCTCAGGCCCCAGCGGGGTCCAGGGGCAGAGCCCCTGGCCTTTTCCAATGTCTTTCTCGCCGCTCTGCCTGCTTGCCAACATGGCACTTGCTGCCCTTTTCCAGGGCAATCCAAACTGCCATCTTGGGTGCCGGAAGGCCCGCCCATGGTCCATGACGCCGCATCCTCGCTGAACCAGGCTGGCCGTACCGCCGGCGGCGCGGCGTTTGCTGCCCTTGATCTCGGCACCAACAATTGCCGCCTGCTGATCGGTGCCCCGAGCAGCGACGGGTTTCGCGTGCTGGACAGTTTCTCCCGCATCGTGCGCCTCGGCGAGGGCCTGCATCACAGCGGCAACCTATCCGAGCACGCGATGGAGCGCGCGCTTGGCGCCCTGCATGCGTGCGCGGCGCGGCTTTCCCGCCGG
>JAATGE010000497.1 GCA_015654825.1 Rhodospirillales bacterium | reverse complement strand
CGCGGAATTCCGTTACCTGCTTGCCGACGCGAAGCACGATGGCGTCTTTGCCGATCAGGTCGATGCGGCTGATGTGGCTGTCCAGGCTGACGCGGATGCAGGGCCAGTTCAGGCGCGCCGCCACCTGCTCGATATGCGTGCTCTTGCCGGTGCCGTGATAGCCCTGGATCAGCACGCGGCGATTGTGCGCGAAGCCGGCGAGGATCGCGAGGGTAGTCTCCCGATCGAAGCGGTAGGCGTCGTCGATGTCCGGCACGTGGTCGGCGCGGGTGGAAAACGCCGGCACCGAAAAATCCGCGTCGATGCCGAACGCGCTGCGCGCATCCACCACGGTATCCGGCACACCGAGGCCCGAGAGCGTGGTGCCCTGGTCCGGGCTGGTGTCGGCGAACGCGGGCATTTTGTTCATGCGCTGAAAAAATCCTGTTTGCGGTGCCAAGGAAGGCCCCGGTGCGGGAATTCTAGCCCACCGGGCGGCCCCCACAACAGCCAAGTCCCCAGACACCCACGTCGGTTCGCCGCGAGGCTAGAGCGGCCCAACCTGTCTGGAAACACTCCAGCTTTCATCATCCCGCTCTAGCTAGTTGTTTTGGCGAGCATTTTTATCAGCCTGGCGCACTCAGGCCGCACGGGCGATTCCAGTCAGGCTGATAATGCTCTAGTCCCCGGCCGGATGGAACGCCGGTGCGGTGGCGCGCCCTTCCATATGAGAACGCAGCGCGGCGTAGGCCAGGTTAATCGTTTTCAACCTCTCCTCGGCCGCGCGATCGCCGCCGTTGGCGTCCGGATGGTGGCGCTTGGCGAGCGCCTTGTAGCGCGCCTTCAGATCGTCGAGCGACACCGGCCAGGGCAACCCGAGCGTATCCAGCGGCTGGCGCAATTCGTGCGGCACATTGTGAGCGGGTGCCGGCGCGCGCTGGAAACCGGCGGCGCCGAGAATATCCAGGCGGTCGTGCAGCAACTCCTCATCGAGGCCGGAGCGCCCGCCGAGGCGGCCGAGCGGCCAGGTCGGCCGCTGCCACGAGGTGTCCTCGCGCAAATGCGCCTCGATCTGGCCGGGCGACATGCCTTTGTAGAAATCCCACGCGGCGTTGTAGGCGCGGACATGGTCCAAACAGAACCACAGATATTCGCGCAACTGGGTGCGTGACTTCGGCGCGCGGTATTCGCCCGCCAGCGGACATCCCGGCATGTCGCAGGTATGGCCGGGCGCCCCCGGATCGGGCGCGTAGGCCCTCGGTCGGTTTGTGCGTCGGGACATCGTCCGATATGTGCGCAGGCCGGCCGCGCCGGCAAGCCCACACGCGCGTCGCGCAACGACGACGGAGATATCGCTGTGCCCATCGAAAACCCTGCGGCACCGGATCGGCGCGGCCGGCTGGAAGCGTTGCTGCGCGCGGCGTTTCAGCCGCGGGAACTGTCGATCGAGGACGATAGTGCGCTGCATGCCGGCCATGCAGGTGCGGCACCTGGCGGCGAGACGCACTTCACGGTTCGAATGGTCTCAGAAAGGTTCGAAGGTCTCACGCGAGTTGCACGATCCCGCGCTGTGCACACAGTTGTAGGGCAAGAGTTCCAAACGGGGCTACATGCCCTGGTATTGATATTGCGCTCGCCAGACGAAATGCTGGAATAAAATTGACATTGAATAGCATTCCCTGGTAACCAGTGCCGCCGCCGCGCGGTACACATAATGAAATAACATCCCAGCCCTTGCATCGCATTTTCGGCTCTGGAGTTAAAATTGGCCGCCAGCAGGCTCGTAAACCGCAATATTACCGCCGGTAGCGGTAGGACGAGCATGCGGCTGGAGCCTGAGATCTGGGACGCGCTGCGGGAGATCTGCCTGCGCGAGGGGATAGAGCTCCGCGACCTGATCCAGCGCATCGAGCCCAGTCGCGGCGAAGGCGGCCGCACCAGCGCGGTCCGGGTGTTCGTCATCGAATATTTCCGCACCGCGGCCACCGAAGGCGGGCATCTGAATGCCGGCCATGGCAGCAACTCCCACCACAGCGGCACCACGCCAGATGGCAGAAACGCGTCCACCGATCACGACTGAGGTCGCGTTGTAGTAAGAGCTAGTGAAGGCCAGGGCTCTGCCCTGGCCCCCGTCGCGCGCAGCGTGCTCTCGTACGGGCCCCGAGGCCCCGGACCCCCAATAGCGCTGCGCGGCTTTTCATCGTTCCCCGGCGAAGCCAGTACGAACATGGACTTTCTGGCGTCGCCGTTCCCCCCATGAATGGGGTCTGGGGCCTACTGGCCCCAGCGGG
>JAATGE010000162.1 GCA_015654825.1 Rhodospirillales bacterium | reverse complement strand
TCCTGCTTGCGGCTGAGCACCGCGACTGCGGCGCGAGAACGCGCGTAGCGGCGGGCGATTTCGAGGTTGATGCCGCTGGTGCCGCCGGCGACGAAGGCGACTTTTCCGGCGAGGATTTTGTCCTGCAGCGCGCTGCTCATGGCGGAGGCCTCCCTTTTGGTTGATTGGAGCGCAGTTTCGCTTAGGCTGCGGCAGTGAGGCAATGGGGGGTGGCGATGGATGGATTGGCGGAATGGCGCCGCGTGGTGCGGGACAACGATCCGACCGCGCTGGACGAGTTGCTGGACGAGGATGCGGTGTTCCTGTCGCCGATCGTGCATACGCCGCAGGTCGGGCGCGTGAAGGCGGGGCTGTATTTACGCCTGGCGCTTGCGCTGCTGAATAACGGGGCATTTCGATATGTCGGCGAATGGCGGGCGCCCGGCAGCGCGGTGCTGGAATTCGAAGGTGTGATCGACGGCGTCACGATCAACGGTGTCGATATGATTTCCTGGAATGACGCTGGTCGGATCACGCGTTTCAAGGTTATGATCCGGCCGCTGAAGGCGATTAATCTGATGCATGAACGGATGCGGATGCTGTTGGTGGCCGCGAACGGCGACCAGGCCGCGTGAGGCTAAAACTGCCGCTGCTCGCGAGCGCGGTTGCGGCGATGCAGGGATGCGGGCCGGCGCCGCGCGCGTGCCTGATGCCGAACCAGAAACCGATGCTGGAGCTGGATTTCTACTTCGGGCGCGATGTCGCCGGGCGCGCGCTGGTGACCGATGCCGAATGGGACGATTTCGCGGCGCACGAAATCACACCGCGCTTTCCGGACGGGTTTTCCGTGCTGGATGCGAATGGCCAATGGCTGAACCCGGCAAGCGGCGCCCTGACGCACGAGCCCACCAAGATCCTGCGCGTTGTCGCGCCTGCCAGCGACACCCTTGCCGCGCGTGTCGAGGCGGTGTCGGTGACTTATCGTCGGCGTTTTCATCAGAACGCGGTCGGGATGGTGAGCGCGCCGGTTTGTGCGGCGTTCTAAAAGGGAAGGTCGGGGGCTCGGGCCCATAAGCGCTAGGATAAGGATTACAGAGCAAAATAAACTTGGTTGAATTCAGATGGGTTCGCCGACCAGGGGGCTCTGCCCCCTGGACCCCCGACGGCGTGCCGCCGCCGTCGTACGCGCTGCGCGGCGGGAGTCTTCTGTACGGTGTAGCGTGTCGCTGGATTTAGCGGCGCGCTCGCATCCGGTGCCAGGCTCGGAATAGATAAATTGGAGTCTGGGGCCTACTGGCCCCGTCGTGCGAAGCACGCTCGCGCCTGACGGGGCCGGGCAGAGCCGTGGCCTTAATTTTTAATTGCTACCCAGGAATGAGCTTGCGGACCGTCAGGCGGCCGCGGCGAGCGACGTTGCCAGTTCGGCATCCTTGGCCTTGGCCGACGCCACGGCGGGGCGCGCGTTGAAACGTTCCAGGTACGCAGCGATGGCGGGATGTTCGGGCAGTAGCTTGAACGCCGTCAGGAAGGCGAGGTTGGAGCCCCACAGTACGTCCGCCGCGGTATGGCGTTCGCCGAGCAGGTAGGGGCCCGGGCTGAGCTGGCTGACGACCGTCGAATAGGTGGTATCCCAGTCGCCGTAAGGGGACATGGCCTGGCGGCCGGGCTCGCGCTGTTGCGCGCGGTCGACGAAGGCGGGCTCCATGCAGGCGGCATAGAATACCAGCCAGCGCAGGTAGGGGCCGCGCAGCGGGTCGGTCAGGGAGGGGGCGAGGTTGGCGGCGGGAAACAGGTCGGCCAGGTAGATGAAGATTGCCACGGTTTCGGTAACCAGGGCGCCAGCCACGACCATGGCCGGCACCTTGCCCATCGGATTGACGGACAGATAATCGGGCTTGCGCGTTTCGCCGGCGGCGAAGTTGAGCGGGTGCAGCGTGTAGGGCACGCCGAGCTCCTCCAGCAGCAGCCTGGTGGTGGCGGAGCGGCTGTTGGGTGCGTGGTAGAAGGTGATGTTCGGCATGGTCGTTTCCCCGGCTTTGATCGCCTTTCGGGGCTAGCACAAAGCATGAACATTGCCAAGCGGGTTGGGTGATCGGATGGTGTTTTCGTTTCCCGGTGAAGGGCAGGATTTTGCCGCAGCGACCTGGGTCCGAACACCGCCGCAAAGGCGCCCACACAAGCGAAGGAGGGCGAGGCTCTGCCACGGACGTTCTGGGGCGTTAGCGCGTTATCAGACTAACCCGAATCGCCCGTGGGCTGGAGCACACCGGGCTGATAAAAATGCTCGCCCACACAAATAGCCAGAGCGGCGCGACGAAAGCTGCGGTGTTTCCAGTCGGGCTGGGGCCGCTCTGGTCGAGGCGGCGTCGCCCTGTCAGGAGGACGCCGCAAGGCCGGCCGGCTACGGCACCAGCTTGAACACGTCCGAGACACGTTGCGGTGTGGTAGGCTCGGCCACGCCGAACACCGCATGCTTGAATACAACCGGGGCGGCGACGGGAAAGCCACCTTCCGCTATGCCGGTAAAACTGTGCAGGACCTTTTGGTTCCAGGCGCCTCCCTCGGTTTTCGGCGGCGTCAGGCGAAACACCACACCGAATTGGTTGGCGCCGCCCTTTGAGGCAGTACCGACCAACTGTCCGTTTGCCATCAGCGCCAGGCCCGCCATTGGCGCGCCGCCGTCCCTGTCGCCAGTGAAATCGTGCAAGACCGTTTCAGTCCAGGCGCCGCCTGCCTGCGTTGGGGGCACTAGTCGAAACACGACACCGCTCCCTGCCGCGCCGCCCGTGGAGGCCGTGCCAAAGAGCGCGCCCTGCGAATCCATAACTAGGCCCGCAAAAGGCGCGCTTCCGTCGCTGCCGCCGGTGAACGAGTGCAGCACCGTCTCGGTCCAACCGGTGCCGCCCTTCGCGGGGGGGCTCAATTCGAACACGACGCCGCTACCGAACTGACCGCCTCCCGCGGTTGTGCCGTAAAGATTCCCTTGCGAATCAGAGATAACACCCGCTTCTGGTGCCGAACCAACACCGTCGGAGAAGGCGAACAGCGTCTTCTCTCGCCATCCCGCCGAATGCGCCGTTGGTGGAAGCAATTCAAACACCAGGCCATTATTAAAAGACGGGCCGCCCTCCGAGGTTGTACCGAACAGGGTTCCATTCTTCTGTCGCAACAGCGCCCCGCGCGGGGCAAATCCGTCCGGGCCGCTAAATCCGTGCACCACCGTTTCGGTCCAGTCGCCATCCGGCTGCGTCGGCGGCGAAAGCTCG
>JAATGE010000667.1 GCA_015654825.1 Rhodospirillales bacterium | reverse complement strand
GTTCAAGGCGCTGGATGGCGCTCGGCAGGCTGAGGACGCTGTCTGGAACAAGGATCTTTATGGTGCTGTGAAGGCGATCGAGGCCGCGGTGGCGGCGATCGTTGGGCTGCAGCGCGAGGCGGCGACGCAGCGCGTGCAGCGGCAGGCCACGTTGCAGCAATTGCGCGAGGCGGCGGCCGGGCAGCAGGATCCGCTGTCGGCGGACGCAAAGGGGCGCATCGAGGAAAAGCAGGTGCGGCGCACCAAGCTGAAATCGTTGCAGAAAGAATTGCAGGGCCGCATGGACGCGCTGGAGCAGGTGGCGCAGCACGGCGACCTGGCGAGTTTCGCCGAGGCGGCGCGGGGGGCGGACCAGGCGATCAAGGACGTGGCCGAGCAGGCAAAGCAGGTGGAGGCGCTGGCGGCGCAAAAGCGCAAGGAGGCGACGGCGAGCGAACGCACGGCGCAGATCAAGGATTTGCGCTGGACCAAGGGCAAGCTGGATGGCGGCGAGTTGGCCGTGCTGGCGGACGGCCAGGCCGAGGAGAATTTGCGCGCGGCGTTCAATGCGTACACGGAGCCGTTCGCCACGCTGGAAAAAGCGGTGGGCGCGGCGGACGAGGCATTTGAGTCCGCGCGGTTGGCGGCTGAAAAAGCCTACAATCTGCTGTCCGACGCTTATGATTTGGCGCGGCTGGCGCGGGAGCGCGAACTCGCGCGGCGTGCGCGGGTCGTAGATGATTATGATGGGCAGCGCAACAAGATAGCGGCGTCACCGGTGCCCGCGAAGGGGACGCAGGAGTTGCAGGATTTTGTCCGCGCGCAGGGCGTCGCGTTTCAGCCGATCGGCAAGTTGCGTGGCGACGCGGCGAAGCTTTCGCCGGCGGAATTCAGCAAGCGTTGCGAAGCGATCGAGGCGGCGCTGCAGGTTTTGCGGGAGGCGGCGAAGCAGGCCGGGACCGAAGCGGCGGCGCGGACGCAGGGGCTGACGGATCAGCAGCAGCGGCTGGACGATGCGCTGCAGAAGGCGCTGGCGGCGCTGCCGAACGGGCCGCGGGTGGATATCGTGCAGGCGGCGGAGGCGGCGCTGCGGCACCGCGCGGGCGAGGATCGCGCCGCGCTGACCGGCCTGAACCCGGGCGCGGATCGTGCGCGGGTGGATGAGTTCGAGGGGGGCGTGGTGACGGCCGCCGGCGAGATCGCGGCGCAGCTCAATGGTATCAATGTGGCATCGTTCACCGCGGTTGCGGCGAATGAGGGCGTGGACGGGCTGGTTACGAAGCTGCTCGCTCAGTTCAAGGGCCCCGAGGGGGTTGGCGCGGGTGCCACGCAATTGGCGGCGGACCTGCAGCGGCTGGTGAAGCTGACGAAGGACCGTTACGACAGGATCGACGCCCTGGGGCGGAAATACGACCTGATCATCCAGCACGACGACTACAACCGGGTATCCTGGGCCAGTGAGATAAAACCGTGCCAGGACCTGGTGGCGGGCCGCGACAAGCTGGGTTGGCAGGGGCTGGACGCGGAAATCAAACATGTCGCCGCGCAGTTGGACAAGGTGATGGGCTGGTGCGAGCGGGAGGCACGGGCCACTCTGATGGCGGGCGAATATGGCGGGTCGGTCGAGGGGCAGTTCCTGGCGTTCATGGACTCGCACAGGAGGCACGAGATCATTGCTGAAATGGAGCGGCTGGTCGGGACGGGTTACGCCCGGCAAGGCAAGATCTTCCGTGCGTACGTGTCGAGCGACGACAATCCGAGGAGGCATGAATTTTCGGTAGAGGTGCGGATCGATATCGACGGCAAGCATGGCGTGGTGACGCACGCGCATTGCGACGAGGATGGCGAGCCGAAGGCCGACACGGCGTGCCATTTCAAGCTGGCGAACGAGAAGTATGGCGGGACGAACTACACGCTTTCGGGACCGTTACGTGCGGCGCTGCTGCCGTCGGCGGGGACGATCATGGATGCGCGGCGCGGTGTTTGGTCGGGTGTGGAGTATGACTGGGTGGATTGATTAATTAACAAAAGTTTTTGCTTCTTTTTTCAAAAAGAAGGGCTGTTCTTTTTTGAAAAAAAGAACCAAAAAACTTTTGATTATAAGGTCTTTGGTTCTGCTCGGCTGGTTGTTGCTTGGATGGAGCTCATATTCTCAGGCGTAACGCGCCAAATCATGCCCTGACCGCTCGGCTTTAGCCGTGGGTTTCACCCACGCTACAGTTGCTGCTGGCTCATGCCCGATTAGGGATGGACCTTAAAGACAGTTCCGAAATTCGCGGCGCCGCCCCTCTCCGTGGCACCGAAAATGTCGCCGCTCGTATCGAGCACCAAGCCTACTGGGTTTGTTCCACCGATACCACCACTGGGAAAACTATAGATCACCTTTTCGCGCCAAACTTCACCGACGGTTGGGGGCTTAAGTTGAACTATCGCGCCGAAACCGGTGGTTCCCCCGCTCGCCGAGACAAGGAGAACTCCGTCGCTTTCGCTGATAAGATTTCCCACAGGCTGTTCGCCATCCGGATACCCTGTGAACGAGTATAGGACGGTTTCAGTCCAACCAGCCTGATCGCCGCCGGTCGGACTAAGCTCGAACATCACGCCTTCGCCGTTTTCGCCACCTAAATTAGTGGTCGCGTGCAAGTTTCCTTCGCTGTCGAGGACCAAGTTCGTCCTGCGCCGCGAATCGGCC
>JAATGE010000217.1 GCA_015654825.1 Rhodospirillales bacterium | reverse complement strand
CACGCGACACGGGAGTGCGGTGTGTGGGTGTGGGAGGCGCTTGAGCCCCCCGGCGGGGCCTCAGCCCCTGACGGCGCCCAGCCGCCGCGCCTCGGCCCGGAGCGCGACCGCCACGTGGGAGTGCGCCTGCCGCAGCCCCGGCGCGTAGGTCGCCTGCGCGGCGTCCCGCAGCAGCTGGTCGAGCACGATCAGCAGCTGCTCCGGCGTCACCCCCTCCCCGAGGCTCTCGGGCCTACGGGATTCACACATCTCTGCCTCGTTGAGTGCGAATCCCTCGGCTATTGCGGAGAAGCGTTGCCAGCCGTCGCGCATGGTTTTGGGGCCGGACGGCCTGTAGTGGCAGTTCCAGCCGCCGAGCCGTGCGATGATCCAACTCATCCAGGCCAGCGAGCCTGCCACATGCGGGTTGCGCTGGCGCTCGGTCTTGCCCTCCAGGCCCGGGCGTAGCGCTGCCGCGGCGGCAATTTACTCGGCGCTCGCAACATCGCTGGCCGGGCGCGAGCTGCCGTCGCGGGCATCGACCAACTGAATGATGCGCACAGCAGCACCTGTTGCCAGTGCGGCCAGGTTGAACAAGCGGTGCGGCTCGGCGGTCTGTGCATCTTCAATGCACAGGCCATGAGTTTTCAGCATGCGAAAGGTTTGTTCGATGCGCCACCGCAAGCGATACAGCCACACAACGTCGGCGGCCGCGGCTTCGTCGTGCACCGGCATCGTGGTCAGCAGCCGCCAGTGCAACGGTTCCGTGCTGGGTGGCGGATCGACTTCCAGCGCCTCCACCACACTGATTCCAATATCACCTGCATCACCCTCGCGGCGGGCATTGCGTGGATGGCGCAGCACGCCGCTGCCGGCGCGGAGCACAACCCGTGCCTCACGCCCGCGATCGCCGGGCCCACGCGGCGGTACGTGCACAATACGCTCGCCAAGTGCAGGCCAACCGGCAGCGGCATCGAACAGCAATGTGCCATCACCCAGCGCACGGTTTTGCGCAGACCGCACCAGCAATTGCACGTTGTCCGGGCGACGGCTGAACAGCGCATAGAGGTCGCTCTCCCGATCGCCAGCCACGATAATTTCTGCCGCGGCGCGCAGCCGATCCGCCGCCGTTTGGCTCGCTTTCAGCCAGCGTTGCGACTCCTTTTCGGTCAGTATTCTCTGGCGCCGGTCCGTGGGTGCTGCACTGTCGCGCGTCCATATTTCGGCATCGACCAGGCCAAGCACCGCATCCTCGTTGGCGTCAACAGCAACTGTCGCGTGGATGAAGAAGCCCGGCGCCGGCTGTTTGCACTTGTCGCGATTACCAGCCGGGCCGAGGCCCCGAGCCTGCCGCCCGGGGAAATTGACTTCCGTGGTATCCTGAGCGGCAACAATGCGCCGCCCCGCCACCGCCTGCGCCATGCGGCTCGTCAGGCAGCCCAAGGTCTCACCCGGCGTCACACGCGGCGAAGACAGCACCCGATGGGCGGAAATCTCGCCGCTGCGATCAACCCCGAGCTTGCGAACAACCAGCGAAGTCTGCTCGACAATGGCGTCATACAAGCGCGCCATCGCAACTGCCCGCCGCTTGTCCCCATAAGCGCCCGCGAACTCACTCATCTTGCCACCCCAATCAAAGGTGGCACCTGATGAATCATGCCGGACCGCGCCGAAGCAACCAAGATGTGTGAATGCCGTAGCCGCTAAGGAAGAGGGGGTTCGGGTGGTCTCGTGATCACGAGGCCACCCACCGGGTCGTCGCCTATGGCGAGATTGAGAACACCACCCCATTGCCGCCAAGGCCGGCACTGTCGCCACCGCCATACGTGATGCCGTAAAGCTTGTTGTCTGGTCCGATCAGCAGTCGATCGCCAGGCGCGGCGCCGTCTGCGCCTCCGCGGAAGGTGTAGAGTACCGTCCGGGTCCAGGGGCCCGATATCGTCGGCGTCAGCTCAATGATTTGTCCCGAGCCAAAATGCCCGCCCCTGCCGTCGCCTAAGTAGGCGTTCCCGGCTTGGTCGAGAATGACGCCCTGAAAGCCGCCGTGGCTGACCGGAAGCTTTAGGATGTCGGTCTCTGCCCACTGCGTACCCTGCGTCGGCGGGGTTAGTTTGAACACCACCTGATAGTTAATGTGGTCCCATGCCGGGATGGAGAGATCGGCTGTGCCGTAGAGGTTTCCTGCCTGGTCCTCGGAGAGCGCGCCGAT
>JAATGE010000513.1 GCA_015654825.1 Rhodospirillales bacterium | reverse complement strand
CTGGCCCGTCGTCGAACGTTACGGCTGCATCTGGACCTGGCATGACGCCGAAGGCGGCGCCCCCGATTTCGACCTCCCGGCGATCGACGAATGGGACGATCCCGCCTGGGTACACTGGAAACTCGATGAGCTAGGCGAACTCCCCTGCCACAGCCAGGAAGTCATCGACAACATGGCCGACGTGGCGCATCTCGGCCCCACCCACGGCGCGCCCTGCGAATATTTCCGCAACGAAATCACCGGCGTAGTGCTGCGCCAGTTGCAAGGTGGAAAACAACCCTCCATCACCGGCGGCGGCCTGCTGGAGACCGACACCTGGTACACCGGCCCCGGCGTGCTGCTGTCGCGCTTCGTAGGCCAGAACAGCATGATGTTCATTACCCACACGCCGATCGACGACGGCCGCATCCGTGCCTGGCACGGCCTGCTGGTAAAATCGCCCAACCAGGTGGCCACACCGGAAGATGTCGCGTACGCAAGGGTAGCGCAGGAATACAGCCGGGCCGCGTTCGCGCAGGATTTCGAAATCTGGCAGCACAAGCGCCCCGCGCTACAGATCCTGCAAGTGCCGACCGACGGCCCGTACGCGAAGATCCGCGCCTGGTACAAGCAATTCTATCATCCCCGCGCCGAATCGGCCGCGCTGCAGGCGCAAGCCAACGGAACCTACACGGTGCGCGACATGCCCGCGGAAAACGCCCAAGCCGCATAAACCAACAAAAGTTTTTTGGTTCTTTTTTCTCAAAAAAGAATAGACTTCTTTTTGAAAAAAGAAGCAAAAACTTTTGTTAATTGGCAGTCCGCTAAGGCCGCATCCCGCGCGCGAGCTGTTTTGAGAACGGCTTGCGCTGCGCTTTCTTCGGCGACTCGGCGCCATCGATCAGTTCCGGCGCCGCGGCGGGCGCGATTTCGGCGGCCGTCGCGGCCTGGGATGCGCGGGGAAATTTTCCGAACACCGACTCGAGCGTCGGCTCCGGCCCGCGCGGCTCGCGCGGCGGCGCCGGCGGTGCGATCGTAATCGGCGTGGCGACGGCGGCCGGCGCGATGGTAAAGCGCGGCATCTGCGTCGTCGGCGGGAGTGATTGCATCGGGGGCAGGGGGCTTTCAGGTACGGTTTCCTGGGCCGCCTTGCGGCCCAGGCCGAGCGATTTGGCGAGCGAGGAACGGCGCGCCGCATAGCTCGGCGCCACCATCGGATAATCCGCCGGCAAGCCCCATTTCTCGCGGTATTCGTCAGGGCTCATGTCGAACGTGGCGCGCAGATGCCGCTTCAGCGTCTTCAGCTTTCGCCCGTCCTCCAGGCATACGATGTAATCGGTAAAGATCGTCCGCTTGGGCGACAGAGGCGCCGCCGGCGGTTCGGGTTCCGCCACCGCCGGTGCCCCGGCGTTGGCCAGTGCCGCGTGCACCTGCCGGATCAGCGCCGGCACGTCGGGTGCGGCAACGGGATTTTTCTTCAAATGGGCTGCGACGATCTGCGCCGTCAGGCCCAGCAGGGCCCGGCTGATATCCGTGTCGTTCATGATCCGCGTCTTGCTGGGATGCCTAAGTATAGGGGGTGGAGTATTGGCAATACAATGAGGCGCCGATGACATTCTCGTGGCGGCGCGGCTGGGACCCGCGTTTTCGCCGGCGATCGCGGGGTTTTGGGGGTTGCGCAGGGCCGCGCCGGGGATTAGAGAGCCCCTCCTTACGGGACCCGGGTGCGTAGCTCAGCGGCAGAGCATCGCCTTCACACGGCGGGGGTCACAGGTTCAATCCCTGTCGCACCCACCATCTTTCGCAAGTACCGGTCCCGCCGACCGCGCTCGAACCAGCCGCCGCGAACAAAAAGCCCGAGTCGCTGCCCGGTCGACCGCTTGCGGCCAACCCGTCCTGCCTGAGCGTCCCATGGTGCCATCTCCACCGCGCCCGGATTGGTATCCAGGCCGCCCGAAACCAAGCCGGATCAATTTTGTGATACGAGCCAGCGCCAGCCCGACATGGACGTCGGCAGGCTCAACCGGTTCGGCTCCGCGCCACTAGCCGTGGTTGCGGTCTGTAACGATAGCGAGATATTCTATTCCGTCCGGGGTAGCTCGCTGCCCCGTCGCAATGACCTTGCCGGGCGGAACTACGCCAACGTGCTGCTCGCCGACCGGAAACACAACGGTATATTGGCCGTTTATACTCACCAGGACCATGCCGTCGACCTTGGCGGCATCGGTCGCCCATTGCCTTATCTGTGAATGGAAAGGCTCCTTCCGCCAGGCACCGGGATAGTTCGGATCGACGTGAACCACCGGGTATTCCAGATCCTTCACAAACGTAATGACCATATGTGATTTGCTCGGCTTCCATTCTTCCGGGACCAGCGCCGCCAGGTAGCCGCACCGGAAGGTCTGGCAGCTGATCGGATGTTGTCCGTAGATCCTGCAGCCAACCCCGACGTTGCAATTCGGGCACCACTTTCCGAACGGCTTCGAAAGCTCGGTGATTTCGAAAAGCTTGCAGCATAAGGAGCAGGTGCCGCATTCGCGGGGCTCGGCCATGAATTCTCCCATGCGCGGTAAGTTGGGTCGGTGGCATGATATCGCATCGCGAAGGCAGTGTGAATTGCGTTCGTGCCCGGCGGGCAGCGGACAGTGGCTTCGCCGACCGGGGGCTCTGCCCCCTGGACCCCCGACGGCGTGCCGCCGCTGTCGTTAGCGCTGCGCGGCGGGAGTCTTCTGTACGGACTTGCGAGAGTTTGGATTTAGCGGCGCGCTCGCAGCCGATGCTGCGCTTGGAACCAGAGTAACGGGGTCTGGGGCCTACTGGCCCCAGCGGGTCCAGGGCAGAGCCCTGGCCTTGACTTTCACTCACCCCAACGAAGCCGCCGCGGAAACATCCTTGGCCCCGTCGCCGCGCGCGATCGCCGCGTCCAGCAGCGCGGCCACCGCCGGCATCAAGGCCAGCGCCACATCATGGCGCTCTGCCTCCTCGATCATCAGGCGCACATCCTTGCGCGCCATGGTCATTTCAAAAGACGCAGTAAAATCCCCGCCTGCGATGCGGGCGGCCCGCGCCGGCAGCATCTGCCCGGGATTGAACTGGCTGAACAGGCTGAACGCGTCCTCGGTCCCGATGCCGCAGGCGTGTGCCAGGCGGTTCACATCGCCGAGTGTCGCCATCATGCCGAGCAGCGTCAGGTTGCCGAACAGTTTGAATGAAGCGGCACGGTCGGGTGCCTCGCCCATATACGCGACATGCCCGGTCATCGTGGCGAGCAGTGGCAGCAGCGCCGCATGCGTGGCCTGCGGCCCGGAGATCAGCATCAGCCCGGTTCCGGCCTGGCAGTTCGCCGGCGTCATGAACACCGGCGCATGAACGAAGCGCTTGCCGCGCGCCAGCCACCGCGCCGCGCGTTCACCGGTCGGCGTCGGCGCCGTCGTCGTGTGATCGACGATCCAGGTGGTGGCCGGCACCGCCCCGGCGATCGGTTCCAGCACCGCATCCACGGAGGCGTCGTCCGCCAGCGACAAATGGATATTTTCCGCGCCCTCGATGGCGGCTTCCGCCGAGGCGGCGAGCGTAGCGCCGGCATGGCCGGCGCCCTCCGCGTGTGCAGGCGTGCGGTTCCAGACGCTGACCTGGTGTCCGAGTTCCAGCACATGGCGCACAAAGCCGGTGCCCATCAGTCCGGTGCCGAAAAATTCGATCTTCATGGTGGGTCCTCTT
>JAATGE010000467.1 GCA_015654825.1 Rhodospirillales bacterium | reverse complement strand
GAAGCGGTCGAGCGAGAAGGGCGCGTTGATGCGATGCGGCTCGCCGGTCGCGACCTGATGGGCGAAGACGTTGCCGGATCCCGGCGTCGCCTTGAAGCCGCCCGTCCCCCAGCCGCAATTGACGAACAGGCCCGGCACCGGAGTCTTGCCGATGATGGGCGAGCGGTCGGGCGTCACGTCGACGATGCCGCCCCAGTTGCGTAGCATGCGCAAGCGGCGGAATTGCGGAAACAGCTCGCAGATCGCTTCCAGCGTGTGCGTGCTGACATGCAGCGCCCCGCGCTGGCTGTACGAAATGTAAGCGTCCGTACCGGCGCCGATCACCAACTCGCCCTTGTCGGACTGGCTGATATAGGCATGGATCGTGTTCGACATGACCACGCAGGGAAATACCTTTTTTACCGGCTCCGAAACCAGTGCCTGCAGCGGGTAGCTCTCCAACGGCATGCGTAGCCCCGCCATCGCCATGATGACACTGGTATTCCCGGCCGCGACCACGCCCACTTTCCGGGTGGCGATGCGGCCGCGCGTGGTCTCCACCGCCTGCACCGCGCCGTTTGCATGGCGCTCAATGCCGGTCACCGCACAGTTCTCGATGATATCGACGCCCAGCGCATCCGCGGCGCGCGCATAGCCCCACGCCACAGCATGGTGCCGCGCGGTGCCGGCGCGGCGTTGCAGCGCCGCGCCCAGCACCGGATAACGCATGCCGCCATCGATGCGCAGCGGCGGACAAAACGCTTGCGCCTGTTCGGCGGTCAGCCATTCATTGTCCACGCCGTTCAGCCGGTTCGCGTGCACGTGACGCTGGAACACCTGCACATCGTGCACATTGTGCGCCAGCATCAGCACGCCGCGCTGCGAAAACATGACGTTGTAGTTCAACGTCTGCGACAATTTCTCCCACAGTTTGACGGCATGATCGTACAATTGCGAGCTGGCATCGAACAGGTAATTGGAGCGGATAATCGTGGTGTTGCGCCCGGTGTTGCCGCCACCGATCCAGCCCTTTTCCAGCACGGCAATACGGCCCACGCCGTGGTCGCGCGCAAGATGGAACGCGGTCGCCAGGCCGTGCCCGCCACCGCCGACGATGACCACGTCATAGTCGGCCTGGGGCTCCGGCGAGCGCCATTGGCGCTGCCAGCCGGAGTGCCCGCTCAGCGCCTGGCGCGCGAGGGCAAAGGCGGAGAAATGCTGCATGGGCGACGGATACAGGTAAAAGCGCGCGATCCGCATGATCGGGGGCGACATTGCGGTAGAACGTAGTGGTCGCAATGTCGGGAAGACGGAAGGCCAAGGGGTGGCCCAAAAGCGCTAGGATAAGGGTTATAGGATGAAATCGATGAGTGAATTCTGATGGCTTCGCCGACCAGGGGCGCTGCCCCCTGGACCCCCGACGGCGTGCCGCCGCTGTCGTACGCGCTGCGCGGCGGGAGGCTTCTGTACGTTGTTGCGATACGTTGGATTTAACGGCGCGCTCGCAGCCGATGCCAGACTCGGAACAGATAAAATGGGGTCTGGGGCCTACTGGCCCCAGCGGGTCCAGGGCAGAGCCCTGGCCTTCCTGTCCTTGGCCTAAAGTGGCCCTATCGTAATCGCCACGGATTTTGGTGTGTAGACGCCGATATAGCTGCTCTGGCTGCACGTATCGTCGAAGCCGAACGCGTAGGCCAGGTGGTCGAGCGCATATTTATGTATGATGCGCGCATACTGGTCGACCGGCGTTCTCTGGTAGAATTCCTTCGTCGCGCATGCGTTCAGATTAGCGTCCGTCACCAGGTCGGAGCGCATGAATGCGCCTTGCAGCAGCGCGCCGATGGCCAGTGCCCGGCGCGCCAGAATGGGATCGCCCGGCACCGGCACAGGCGCGAAAGCGCCGGTGTAGGTACTGTAGGTGGTAGGCTGCGGAAACTGGAACGTCTCGCCGCTCTGCGTGTCGGTAAATACCAGTTCGGTACCACTGGTCCGGCCGGTGAATGTAACACCTTCGGATTGGCCGGACAGGCCGCCCTTCTTATAGTGCGCGAATACCCGATTGATATAGGGTTGCAACTGGTCGGCCGGCACCAGGTGGTTTTCGATGCCGTGATAAGGTGATATCACGCGCAGGATTTTGTTGTCCGGATCCCTCATGATCAGCGCTTTCCACGGCGCGCCGGCTTTGGCGATATCGGTGAAGATCTGCTTGCGCTGCGAGGTTCCCGCGGCGGCATCGAAGCCGCTGCTGTAGGTAACCGGCGTCTTGAGGTCGCCGGCAAGGCCGGAAAAGGCGATCTTCATGGCCAGGCCGAACATGTCGACTTGCGTCACGTTGCCGCCGAGGGCCGAAAGTCCGCTGTTCGGATCGATGACCCAGGTGAGCTCGGCCCAGTCGAAGACGGTATTGAAGTTGGTGTCGCCGGGAACCCAGCCGGCCGGGGCGCCGGGCGTTCCATCCGCCGCGGTATTGACATAGAGCGGTTTGCCGACCGAAAAATAGATGCGCATGCCGATCAACTGCGGCATCTTCATTTCCACTTTCGGCGTGGTTCCAAGGTCGATCGCCAACTCGACCGGTTTCGGCGAATAGGTGCTCGGCGCCACGTCGCCCTGCAGATCCGTCACGCTATACCAGGTGCTGCCGATCTCTCCGACGATGGAGATGTAAAGATCCTTGCCGGATTGCGTATTGTTGTTGATGGTCAGCCTTGTCGTTTGCAGCCCTGCGTTATTCGCGCCGTGTAGCGGGCCGGCGGCTAAAATGACCAGAAGCTGACCGAGCCGGCACCATGCATTGCGTTTCATGAGGACACTTCCAACCGTTGCGAACAATAGAATTTCCGCGGCGCAGCGCTAACGACATCGGCGGCACGCCGAACCGGGCCGGCGGGGCCAATGTCAGGCGGCTCCGGCCCGCACGCGGTCCGGATACCAGGATGTGAATTTGAACGCGCCGACGAGCGCCAGGATCGTGGCCCAGATACTGACGCGTGGCGGCAAGCCGGGCACATAGAGAACCGCGAGATCGGCCAGCACCAGCACCGCGAAGGCCACGGCCCACACGGCGGTAATGATCAGGTTGGTGCGCGCGAATTGCGGGGTGTTCCACAAATCGGCCGCGGCCTGTTCGCGCGCATATTGCAGCGTGAAAGGCCGGCCGACGGCCATGGATAGCAGAACGATTAGCAGCAGCCCCGCGTCGACGCGCAGCCGAACGCCGAAAATCGACCACGCGGCGCCGCCGAGCGTGGCATAGAGCGCCAGGACGCAGAACAATATTGCCGTGCCGATTTCGAGGATCTTCGGTGTTCTGTTGGGGGCAAGCCAGTCGCGCACCAGCAGCACGATTGAAACGACAGCGGCCGCGATCAGCCCCACATTGGCGTTGACCAGCCGATCGAGGACGGCAAACACGATGAACGGTGCGAAGGCCAGCAGCATCAACACGACCCACCTCCGCTTGCCCGCGTGAGAGTTTCCCGCGCGGATTTCAGGCCTTCAGCCTGTCCTGGACGGCCGGGAACAGCGCCGCGCTGCCGATATTTGTACGGTCTGCGTCTAAATTAGGACGCCTGGCGGCGCGATGTCAACCTGTGCCTTTTCACCATGAGAATCGCCCGTGAAACACCGGGCAGGCGCGTGCGGCGGCCCAGCAAGGCGCCCTCCGCACGCGGTGGTGCCTCGGATCAGGAATATTCACACGGCCTCACATCTGCCATTTTGGCGACGCCGCGGTATGGGGGTGCCAGTGAACTTAATTCCAGCGAACATGACAGCCGCCGCGCTGCGCCCGTATATCCGCCGGGAGCGGCTGCTCGTGTTCAGCGCTGCCACCAGCCTGGTGTTCCTGCTGACTGGCGGCGCCCCACTCGGCAGCCTGTCGAACCCGCTATCGCTCGCCGTGATTTTCGTCTGGCTGTTCGCCACCGTGCTGGGCTCCGCGATGTCGGTTGTCCGCCACGCCGATCAACTCGCCGTCCGGTTGGGCGAACCCTACGGCACGTTGATCCTGACCATTTCAGTTACGTTCATCGAAGTGGTCAGCATTTCCGCGGTCATGTTGCACGGCAAGAACAACCCGACACTCGCGCGCGACACGCTGTTCGCGGTCGTGATGATCGTGCTGAACGGCATGGTGGGCCTCTCGCTACTGGTCGGCGGTTTGCGCCATCGCGAGCAGCACTACAATCTGCAAGGCGCCAACGCGTATATCGGCGTGATCCTTCCGCTGGTCGTGCTGACGCTGGTGCTGCCGAATTTCACCCAGACGACGCCGGGCCCGACCCTATCCGTGCTGCAGCAGACGTTTCTGGTTGTGGTCGCGATCGGCTTGTACGCCACGTTCCTGTTCATGCAGACCGGCCGGCACCGCGGCTATTTTTCCGTGGACGGCGAAGCGGGCCACGACGCCGCGGTACCGGGGCAACCACAGATCCTGCCGCATACGGTACTGCTGGTTGCCTACATGGTGCCGGTCGTGGTTCTGGCGGAGGAATTCGCCCGCCCGGTCGATTACCTGACCGAAACGCTGGGCGCGCCGGCACCGCTCGCGGGCGTCATCATGGCAGTCCTGGTGGCGACGCCGGAGGCGATCGGCGCGGTGCGCGCGGCGATGCAAAACCACTTGCAGCGCGCGGTCAACATTTTCCTGGGCTCGGTGCTGTCCACGATCGGCCTCACGGTGCCCGCCATGGTACTGGTCAGCCACCTGATCGGCCGCGACCTGGCGCTCGGCCTACAACACACCGATTCGGTGATGCTGCTGCTGACGTTGGCAGTCAGCGTCGTCACGTTCGCAAGCGGCCGCACCAACGTAATCCAGGGCGCGGTGCATTTGATTTTATTCGCAACGTATTTGTTGTTGATCGTGGAAGGGTAGTGGAAGATATGGCAAGCGGCGCTGCCAACGGCAATCGCATTGCAAAACCCTCAGTACTGACACCTGCCGTTGTCGTCGAACCCGGAACAATGAACCAAAGTTTTTGCTTCTTTTTTCAAAAAGAAGTGCTTTTTCCTGTTCTTTTTTGAAAAAAAGAACCAAAAAACTTTTATTCATTTAGCCTTCGTTTTGGGCCGACGCGCCCGGCCCTTCCGGGCGAGGTCGTAAAGCATCTTCTCCAGGCTTCGCCGTCTCCCCCGATAAACGGGTTCTTGCGTCGCCAGCGCCAAGTAGGGCGTGGGCGCGCAAACTACACTGCCGGGCAATCTGGCCGGCTCAATCAGGCTTCCCATGCCGTTGCGGGCAGCTTATCCTGCTTGGCGGGTTTGGGGGGGAGTTGAAGCATGTTATCGAGAACTGCCCGGCGGGCGACGGAAACAATCTTGCGTGGCCTGGGTATGCTCGCGCTTGGCGCGAGCGCGGCGGTGGCGGATCCCGTCACGGTAGACCAAGGTCCCAACTGGACCACTGCCACGCGAACCGAGTTCTATAGTCAGGATCAGGGCTCGCAGATGATGCCCCTGTCATGGCTGAAGGCGCTGAAGCAATCCGGCGGGAAGCCGTTTTTGGCCGGCAGCCTCGGCAGGTATGGATATCTGCCGAACCCCGCGAGCCCCACCCCTGGCCTTCCGGTCGGGTTTACGGTCAACGGCACCGGCGCCAGCACCATGGTTGGAATGACCTGTGCGGCCTGCCACACCCGCCAGATCGAGGCAGGTGGCAGCGCGTACCGGATCGATGGCGGGCCGGCGATCGTCGACTTCCAGAGCATGCTGCAGGATCTCGATACTTCCGTGGGCGGGGTGCTTGCGGACGACACCGCGTTCCGGCGTTTCGCGGTCTCGGTGCTTGGTCCCAAACCCACGAAGGACGCCAAGGCCGCGCTGAAGAGCGCGCTGCAGCTCTGGTTTCTTCGTTACGATACGCTGATGAAGCTGGCATTGCCGACGCCGCCCTGGGGACCGGCGCGCCTCGATGCCGTGTCGATGATTTTCAACCGGCTGAGCGGGCTTGATCTCGGTCCGGCGCCGAGCTTCCTGATTCCCGGCAATATCCACCAGGCGGCGGCGCCGGTGCGCTATCCGTTCCTTTGGAACGCCGCGATCCAGGACCATACGCAATGGCCGGGCTTCGCCAATAATGGCGATGCCATCCTCTCGCTGGCGCGCAATCTCGGCGAGGTTTTTGGCGTTTTTGCGACGTTCCAGCCGACGAAATCCTGGTACGGGACCGATTTCCTGGATAATAACTCGGCGGACTTCCCGGGCCTTTTCAAGCTTGGCGGCCTGATGAGGAAGATCGGGCCGCCGGTCTGGCCGTGGTCGGTGAACAGCAAGCTCGCCAGCCAGGGCATGGCGGTGTTCAACCGCGCGACCGCGGATGGCGGCTGCGTGGAATGCCACGGGATTACGCCCGGGACGCCGCGCTTCCTTGATCAGAAGACCTGGGCGACGCCGGTTCTGAATGTGGGAACGGATACGCGCGAGTACGACGTTCTGGCGCTGACCGCGGACACCGGCGTGCTGAACGGCGCGACAACGCTGCTCGACCGGACGCCGCTGAAGCCGATCGACGCCACGGTCGCCATACTCGGCACATCGATCCTGGGGTCGATCGAGCAGTATTGCATCGCAAATCCCATTACCTGCGCCACGAACTTCCTGCTGCCCGACGGACCTGGCGGCCGCCCACCAGCGGCCAGTATTCTGCAGGACATCGCGCAGGAACTGCCGCTGTTTCAGGCGCAGACATCGGGTGCCTATGAGTCGCGTGTGCTGCAGGGGATCTGGGCGGCGGCGCCCTATTTGCACAACGGGTCGGTGCCGTCGCTGGCACAGCTTCTGACGCCGCCGGCGCAACGGGTCGCCTCGTTCGCGGTCGGGCCGAAATACGACCGGAACGCGATCGGGCTCGCGGCAACGCAGACCAAGTTCAATTATGTGTTCCAGGCTACCGGCTGCGACAATTTGAACTCGGGAAACAGCAATTGTGGTCACGACTACGGAACAAGCCTGTCGGATACGGACAAGGCGGCGCTGCTGGAATATCTGAAAACATTGTAGCGTCGGGGGCAGGCCGGAAGGGCCGGGGGACTCTGCCTCCGGCCCTTATCCGCGCTACTGGAACGGATAGTACCGGAAACTGAACATCACCGTGTTTTCGTCGGTTTTTGGTGTTGGGCCGATGCCCTGGAACACCGATCGATGCGTGTAGGAATATTGCGCGCCCACCTGCATCGTGCCGTTGTTGTCGTGCAGGAATTTCCACCAGGTCCCTACGGTGCCCTGCACGATGCCGGACGTGTTGCCGACGCAGCCCGAGGGGGCGCCGAGTTCAATGTCGCAGGTCTCGTTGGAATAGAGCGGGCTGCCGTAACCGAAGCCGGTCGCCGTGCCCTTCACGTCGGCCGAGAAATAGCGCGCGCTCACCTGCTCCGTGCCGGCAAAACCATATACGTCGAGCAGTGGGTTTAGATGCGCGACGACGCCGATCAGGGCCTCCACTTCGGGCAGCGCCACCGGATCGCCGTTGGGGCCGACCGCGGCATCGGGCAGTTGCGCCGTGCCGTAACGGCCGATGCCTTCTCCGGCCAGGAAGCTGCCCTGCAGGTCGAGATATTTCGGTATCAGATGCAGCAGTGCCGCGGCACCGCCGCCGCCGGCAACCACGGTGTTGTTGTTGCCGCTGCCGGGGTGGCTGACCCGGTCGTGCAGGAAACGCGCCACGCCGTAGACCTCGAAATGGCCGAAGCCCGGATCGGCCGCGGCCTTCAGCACGATATCGGGCGCCACGTCGCTGCTGTAATTGTTGGTAGAGGCGAAGCCCGCGCCCCCGGGGTTGTTGACGTTGACGGTGCGGACGCTGGAGGGCGCCAGGCCGTTCGGGCCAGTGAAGAAATTGGCCTGCGGACTTTCGACCGAGCCGCCGATTGAAAACAGCCCGCCGGCGAAAGTCTTTACCACGCGTAGTTGCGGCTGGCGCACCCAGACAAAGCCCGGCACGTACTGCGAATCGATCGTCATCGGGTTGTTAACGCCCGCCTGCAGGTACGCGATGCCCTTCTTGTCCATGGTCAGCAGTGACCAGGTTTGGCCGCCCAACACATAAAATCCCAGGTCGCTGCGGTCATAGGCGGCGTACGCGTGGCGCAGGCGGAGGTTGTAGCTGTTGCTTTCCACCGAGTTCGCGGTGGGAGCGGCGCCCTGCAGATCCAACTCGACGTAGGCCGATAGCAGGGTCGCGGAGTCTGGCCGCGCCTGGGTCAGGGCGGAGAACCGGCTCTGGCGCGCGGAGAAACGAAAGTCGGCCTGATGGTAGTTCGGCGAGTTGGCGAGCGGAATGCCGGTGTTGAAGTTGGATGCGATATCCGCCACTTCATTGCGGCTTCGGTAGATGCCGGCTGCTTCGATAAAACCACCGAGCGTGACGGTGACGCCGCCAACCCGGAAGGTGCCCATCGGCAGCTTAGGCGGTTCGGGCGGTTCGGCGCTGGCCAGGACGGGTATCGCCTGTATCGCCGCATATGACGAGCGGGCAGCCTCGGCCCGTTCCGCCTGTAGCGCAATCGCCTTTACCTGCTGGTTGTGCACCGCCAGGTCGTGCTTCACGTGCTGAAGCTCGTTTTGCAGCTCCCTGATCTGCCGCGACAATGTGTTCAGCCTCGTTTCGCTGTCGTCGGCGCGGGCCGGATGGCAGCATAGCGGCGTGGCCAGCGCGGTAGCGAAAAGCAGGCCGTGGTGAATGAACGAGGTGCGCATGCGAACTCCGCGGCTATTCGCGGGAAAGACGCCGCGCAACGCTGTCGGCCCGGGACAGGTGCGTGACCGATCGAACGCGCACGCAGGCGCCGAGCTTATTCGCTGGATTGCGTTAAATTAGGGTGTAGCCGGCGGGTGAAGGCCAGGGGCTCTGCCCTTCCGGGAGTGCCATCGAAACCGTTTCCGACGATGCATTCGGTGTCGAAATCAGCTGCGGAACAAATTAGCAGGGGTCTGGGGCCTACTGGCCCCAGCGGGTCCAGGGCAGAGCCCTGGCCTTGCTTCGCCCAAACCCACCCCT
>JAATGE010000137.1 GCA_015654825.1 Rhodospirillales bacterium | reverse complement strand
ATCATGTGGGTGCCCGGTTGCGTGGTTTTCCTGGGGGTCGCCATGCTGATGCTGCGGCGGTTCGTGGCGGCGGCACCGGCCGCGCAGCACGGCGGCGGCGCCCACGCGGCCGGTCTCACGGCAGGCACCGTTCTGTCGTGAACAGCAGCAGCCTGTCACTCGCCTGCGCCGCCATCCTCGCCCTAACGCTGCCCGCTACGGCGGCGCCGCCGCTCGGCTACCTGCGTGGTTTCGGGCCGAAATCCGACCCCGTCGTGCAACTGACCTGGGGGCTGCTGGCGCTTTCCACCCTGGTCGTCGTCGTCGTAACGGCATTGGTCGTTATCGGCACTCTGCTCCGTCGCGCCCGGGGTGGGGGAGGGATCGCGCGCGCACCGGTGGAACGCGGCGGTTCCGGTCTGCGGTGGATCTCGGTCGGCCTGGGCATATCGTGCGTGGCACTGCTGCTGTCACTGGTGTGGACCATGGTTGTGCTGGCGGCCGTGAACGCGCCGCCGCGGCCTGCCCGGGTGACCATCGAGATAACCGCGCAGCAATGGTGGTTCAAAGCGCGCTACCTGAGCCCCGACCCATCTCGCGTTTTCACCACAGCCGACGAAATCCATATCCCGGTGGGTGAACCCGTGCGCATCCGCCTGATCGGCGCGGACGTCATCCACTCGTTCTGGGTCCCGGCTCTAAGCGGCAAGATGGACGCAATCCCAGGGCAGATTAACGAAACCTGGATCGAGGCGGACCACACAGGCCGCTACGGCGGCGAGTGCAGCGAATATTGCGGCGTGCAGCACGCGCATATGGGGCTGGTCGTGGTGGCCGATCCTGCCGCGCAATTCCAGCAATGGTGGGACGGACAATTGCGCCCCGCGAACTCGCCCCAATCCGCACAGACCGTGGCAGGAGAAAGAGATTTCGAATTTCATTGCGGTGCCTGCCACAGCGCGCGGGGCACCGCGGCCGGTGGCACTGTGGCGCCCGATCTCACGCACCTGATGAGCCGCGGAACGCTCGCCGGCGGCATGCTGGCCAACAATATCGGCAATCTCGCCGGGTGGCTCGCTAATCCGCAATCGCTGAAGCCGGGCACTAACATGCCGAACCTCTATCTATCCGGCCAGGAAATCGCCAGCGTAACGGCCTACCTGCAAACGCTGCAATAGGACAAGCCCGCGTGGAAGACATTGAATTCGAGCGCATCCCCCGATACGTCAGTGCCACTGCGGCGTACCGGCGCGGGCTGGGCGTAATTTGGGAAACGCCCCCGGGCATCGGGGGCTGGCTTTCTTCCGTCGATCACAAGAAGATCGGCATCTGCTACATCGTTACCGCATTTGCGTTCCTGATTTTGGGCGGTATCGAAGCGCTGGTCATGCGCCTGCAACTGATCGGCCCGGACCGCCATTTGCTGACGCCCGAGCAATACGATCAGCTGTTTTCGACGCATGGCATGACCATGATCTTCCTGTACGCCATGCCGGTGCTCTCCGGCTTCAGCAACTATCTTTGGCCATTGATGCTCGGCTCGCGCGACATGGCGTTCCCGCGCCTCAATGCGCTGTCGTACTGGATATACGTGGCCGCCGGCCTGTTCATGTATGCCGGCTTTGCCATCGGCGTCGGCCCGAATGACGGCTGGTTCAACTACGTACCTTATGCGTCGCGCCCGTACAATCCCGGCATGAACATCGATTTCTATGCCCTGGGCATGATTTACCTGGGCATTTCCACGACCGTCGGCGCGGCCAACTTCCTGGTAACCGTCATGCGTACGCGCGCCCCGGGCATGTCGGTCAACCGCATGCCGATCATGGTCTGGGGCACATTGACGGCCTCGGCCGCCAATATCCTGGTGGTGCCCGCGGTGAGCCTGGCGTTTTTCCTGCTTTGGATGGATCGCCAGTTCGGCACACACTTCTTCGATGTCTCTGCCGGCGGGCAGCCGTTGTTGTGGCAACATCTGTTCTGGATGTTCGGCCACCCCTGGGTCTATGCCGTCGTACTGCCCGCCATGGGCATGGTGTCGGACGCCTTGCCGATCTTCTGCCGGCGCCCGCTGGTTGGCTACACGCCGGTCGCACTTTCCACGGTCGCTACCATGATCCTCGGTTTCGGCGTCTGGGTGCATCACATGTTCGCCACCGGCCTGCCGAACCTCGCATTGTCGTTTTTCAGCGGCGCCTCCATCATCATCACGGTGCCGAGCGCCGTCGCGGTGTTCGCGTGGACCGCGACGATCTGGCTCGGCCGTCCGGTCATCACGACAGCGTTCCTGTTTTTCTCGAGCATGATCGTGCTGTTCGTCATAGGTGGCGTCTCCGGGTTCATGACCGCCTCGGTGCCGGTTGACTGGCAGCTGACACAAACCTATTTCGTAGTGGCCCACCTGCATTACGTGCTAATCGGCATCAATCTTTTTCCGGTTGTCGGCGCGATCTACGTGTGGTTTCCGAAAATGACCAGCCGCCTGCTCGACGAACGGCTGGGCCAGTGGAATTTCTGGACGATGTTCATCGGTTTCAAGCTGGCATTCCTTCCGATGCACCTGACCGGATTGCGCGGCATGCCCCGCCGTATCTACACTTTTCCGGACCACATGGGATGGAACATCCTAAACCTGGTCAGCACTGTCGGCGCCTTCGTGCTTGCCGCTGGCGTTCTGTTGCTATTAGTCAACGTAATACAGAGTCTGCGCAGCGGCCGTTTGGCCGGTGCCAACCCGTGGGATGGGGCCACGCTGGAATGGTCCGTGCCGTCGCCTCCGCCATCCTACAACTTCGCGGTCATCCCCACGGTCGTCAGCCGGCATCCGTTGTGGGAGGACCGATTGCAGGAAAGTGCCGACCGTTCCACGGCGATCGAGGGCATGCTGCTCGATCACGGTCGCGAAACGCTGGCCACGACGCTGCTCGATGGTGACGCCGACGCAATTCTGAAGATGCCCGGCGAATCCTACGCACCGCTGTTGCTGACCGTGGGCCTGAGCGGTTTTTTTGTGGGCCTGCTGCTGCACCAATGGTGGCTGGCGGCGTTCGGCGGTGCGGTCGCGACCGCCTCGATCGTCGGATGGCTGTGGCCGGAGCGCGCATTGGCCCAGATCGCGCAACCACGCCATGTCTGACACCGCGATCGAGGCCACACCTTCCGCCCCCCGGCCGTTGGCGGTCGGCGGTCTCGGCTACGCCGGTGTCGGCTGGTGGGGCATGATCACCGTCATCGTTACTGAAGCGTCGCTGTTCGGCTATCTGCTGTTTGCCTACCTCTACGATGCGGTCAAGGTCGATGGCGAGTGGCTGACGGCGATGCCGTCAGTGAGGTTTGCGCTGCCCGGCGTTCTGCTGTTGCTCGCCAGCAGCCTGGCCATACTCTGGGGATCTCGCGCCGGTGCGCCAGAGCGGTTGCGTGCCGGCTTCCTGGCGGCGCTGCTATGCGGTGCCGCGTTCGTCGCACTGCAACTGCTCGAATGGCATGGCAAGGCGTTTTCAATACGCTCCGATGCATACGGCTCGATGTTCTATATCATTACCGCCATCCATCTCGCACACCTGCTGGCCGGCCTCCTGGCCTTGGCGCTCGTGCTGGTCTGGTCCATGCTGGGATATTTCGACAGCAGGCGGCACGATCCCGTCATCATTGTCGCCGCCTACTGGCACTTCGTCGTCGGCGCGGGTGCCGCGGTATTCATCGTGCTCTATGTCACACCGCATCTCTGGTGATCTCCATGTCTGCAACATCGAGCGCCACGGCGACAACCGCGCATCCCTCGCCGCATCGCGCCAAGGTCTCCCTGGCCGCGCTGCTCTTCGGTCTGGTGGGGGGGCCGGCCGCCTGGTTCGGCCAGTTCGTCGCCAACTACGCGCTGGCGAGTTTTGCGTGTTTTCCGCACGACACGCCACGCGTCGGGACCGGCCCGCTCTGGCCAAGCGTGCCGACCGCAATGCTGGCCATCAATATTGCCGGCATGGCGATCGCTTTGCTGGCGGCTTTCGTTGCGTGGCGCTTATGGTCGGTCACGCATGGCGAACAGCCCGGACCGACCAGCCATTTGCTCGAGGTCGGCGAAGGCCGCACACGCTTTCTGGCGGTGGTAGGCTTGATGGCCGGATTGGGCTTCTTCGGCGCGATCGCATTCAACGTCGTCGCGCTATTGATGGTGCCGACATGCGCCGGCTAAATGTTTCGGCGATCATTGCTGCGTCGTTGATCGGGTCCTTGGCGCCGTCCCACCATGCGTCCAGCCAGAGCGAGCGTTCCGTCTCCGGCGGGAATCCCTCGCACGGCGCGGCGTTGGTCGAGCAACTGGGCTGTGGCGGCTGCCACACGATACCAGGCATTCGCGGTGCGCGCGGCCTGGTGGGCCCACCGCTCGATAACATCGCGGACCGCATGATCATTGCTGGTGTGCTGGCAAATACCGCGGACAACATGGTTGCCTGGCTGCGGGCGCCGCAAAGCGTCGTTGCCGGCAACGCCATGCCGAATATGGGATTGGATGGGAAGGATGCGCGCGATGTTGCCGCTTATCTCTACACGCTGCGCTAAACGCAGGGGTCGTTGGCGGCGACCGGTCCTGTGCGCTGCCGCGCTGTCGCTCGGCGCGGTTCAGGCCGCCGCCGCGCCACCGCAACCCCCTGCATCAGCGGCCCCGAACGATGACGGCCAGTGGGTGATGCCGGCAAAGAATTATGCGGCCACGCGTTTTTCTTCGCTCGACCGGATCAATGGCGGGAATGTCAAGGATCTCGCCGTGGCGTTCACCTTTGCCACAGGCACGGTTCATGGCGAGGAGGGCGCGCCGACCGTGGTCACCAACACGCTCATATTGGTAACCTCATACCCGAACAACGTGTTTGCGCTCGATCTGACAAAGCCGGGTGCCCCACTGAAATGGTCGTATGTGACCAGGCAGCAGGCCGCGGCCCAGGGCGTTGCCTGTTGCGATGTGGTAAACCGCGGGGGCGCCTATGACGGGGGCCGCTTCTATTTCAATACGCTGGACGGGAGCGCGGTTGCACTCGACGCCGCGACGGGCAAACAGCTATGGCGCACGCAGTTGACCGATATCAACAAGGGCGAAACGATCACCATGGCGCCACTGGTCGTGAAGGGCAAGGTGCTGGTCGGCGATTCCGGCGGAGAAATGGGCGTGCAGGGCTGGCTCACGGCGCTGGATGCGGCGAGCGGCCGCCAGCTCTGGCGGGCCTATGCGACAGGGCCCGACAAGGATGTGCTGATCGGACCTGATTTTCATCCTTTCTATGCGGGTGAGCAGGGCCACGACCTCGGCGTGTCGACCTGGCCTCCGGAGGCCTGGCGCACAGGCGGCGGAACGATGTGGGGCTGGATCGCCTATGACCCCGATCTCAATCTGATCTATTACGGCACCGCAAATCCCGGTCCCTGGAACCACGAACAGCGCCCTGGGGATAACAAATGGACGACGACAATCTTCGCGCGTGATCCGGACACCGGCGCCGCAAAGTGGGGCGATCAGCTCAATCCGCACGACGAGCATGATTATGACGGCATTAACGAACAGATACTGCTCGACGTGCCGGTGGACGGCAAGATGCGCAAGGTGCTGTTGCACCCCGACCGCAACGGTCATCTTTACGAAATCGACCGCACGAACGGAGAAATCATCTCCGCGAACCCGTACGGATACGTCAATTCCACAACCGGCATAGATCTGAAGACCGGTCGCCCCATCATCAATCCTGCGAAGGAAACCAAGCTCGGCGCGGTTGTGCACGATATCTGCCCAACGGCATCGGGCACCAAGGACTGGAATCCCTCCGCCTATTCGCCGCGCACCGGCCTGCTGTATATTCCGCACGAAAAGCTGTGCATGTATCGGGAGAACGTGCAGGGCAACTACCCTTCAGGCACGCGGTTCGTCGGCGCGAACGTCGTCATGAAACCAGGGCCCGGCGGGAATCGCGGCGAATTCACGGCGTGGGATCCGGTCCGGCAAACAGCCGCCTGGAATATCAAGGAGGATCTGCCGCTTTGGAGTGGCGCCTTGGTGACCGCCGGGGATCTGGTTTTTTACGGCACCATGGATGGCTGGTTCAAGGCCGTGGATGCTGCGACCGGCGCCCTGAAATGGCAGTTTCACACCGGCTCCGGCATCGTCGGCCAACCGATTGCCTATCGTGGACCAGACGGCAACGAATATGTTGCCGTGCTTTCGGGTGTCGGCGGCTGGGCCGGCGCCATCGTTTCAGGCAACCTCAATCCGCGCGATCCCACCGGGGCGCTTGGGTTCGTCGGCGCCACCGCCGACCTGAAAAGCAAGACAACCGCAGGGGGCACGCTCTATGTCTTCGCGATACCACAACATTCATAGCGCGGCCGCTGCCGCCGCGCTGCTGCTGGGCACGCCCGCAATAGCTCACGCACAGGCTGTCGCCGGTTCCTCGCAGGCTATCGCGGCACCAACCGATAGCGGCCGCCAATTCGTGCCCACCACCACGCTGTTTCCGGGAGGTGGGCGCCCACCGCCGCCCGATCCTCGCGGCCGCGAATATGAAGGCAATTCCCAAGCCATTGCGGAAGGCGCGCGGCTTTTCGACTGGTACAATTGTTCCGGATGTCACTTTCATGGCGCCGGCGGCATGGGGCCCGCGCTGATTGATCCGCAATGGCGCTATGGCGGACAGATCGACCAGATCCACGAAACCCTGGTGCAGGGAAGGCCGAACGGAATGCCGTCCTGGGGCGGCAAGATCCCGGACCAGCAATTGTGGGAAATCTCAGCCTACGTAAAAGCGCTATCGCAAGGCGGGCAGGGCGCAGTGCCGCCCTAAGCTCAACATTGAGTTCATCCAGCGTAGTCGAACAGAGAACAATTAACCAAAGGGTTTTGCTTCTTTTTTCAAAAAGAAGCGCTTTCTTCTTGTTCTTTTTTGAAAAAAAGAACCAAAAAACTTTTATTCATTTGGCGTTCGTTTCGCGCCAAGAGAATTCCAATTGCGATTTCCCGGGAAGGCCAGGGCACTGCCCTGGCCTTCGTCTCCCCTAGCTGCAGACAGCCGCCGCTGCTTCAGCCACCGCCTGGTCCTGCTCGCCGCTGCCGCCGCTGACGCCGACCGCGCCAACGATCTTGCCATCCACCTTCAGCGGAATACCGCCCGCGAAAATCATGACGCGGTCATGATTGGAAACATGTATGCCAAAGAACTGGTCACCCGGCTGGCTATTCTGCCCAAGCTCCCGTGTCGAGATATCAAACGCCTTGGCGGTGAACGCCTTGTTGATTGCGATATCGATACTGCCCAGCCAGGCGCCGTCCATGCGGATGAAGGCGCGAAGATTGGTGCCGGCGTCGACGACCGCGATATTCATCGGCTGGCCGATTTCCTTCGCCTTGGCCTCGCCGGCGGCGATGACGCGGTGGGCTTTCTCAAGGGTGACCATATTGAGCATCCTCCTTCATCGGATTTGTCATTGAAGCCACTGTGGCGGTTTGTATATAGGCCGGACCGCCGCCTTTGCGAACGTTCTGGCGGACCACGGCGCGCTTTTTTGGGGCCGATCCATACCGTTGTTCCGTGGCTCAACGTTGGCAACAAGGAGTTGCGGGAAGGCTAGGCACTTGGCCCCAGGGAACCCACAGCCGCCAGTAGGCCCAAGGCCCCGCGTTATCGGCTCGGTGTCGACGCCGCCCCAGTAACCACTAAAGTAGGTCTGGTCGTGCCCTGGTCCCCCTTAGACTGCACCGGAACCGATGAGCCACGCGGAACCTATCGTATCGAACGCCCCGCCGACACTGGCAACTGCGCTCCGTCGATCCCTGCCGGCGGCCTTGTTCGGCGTGCGACTCTGGGCGGCGGTATGCCTGGCGCTCTATGTCGCCTACGCGCTTCAACTCGACAACGCCTACTGGGCCGGCACGTCCGCGGCGATCGTCTGCCAGCCGCAGCTCGGCGCATCATTGCGCAAGGGATGGTTCCGCATGGTCGGCACCCTGGTCGGCGCGGTGACGATTGTGTTGCTGACGGTGTGCTTTCCGCAGAGCCGCCTGGGTTTTCTTGCCGGTCTGGCGCTTTGGGGCGGGATCTGCGCGCTGTTCGCCACGCTGTTGCGCAACTTCGCGTCCTATGCCGCCGCGCTCGCCGGCATCACCGCGGCGATTATCGCCAGCGGTGAACTCGGTGCTGTGGGCGGCGCGAACGGCGATGCGTTCATGCTTGCCATTTCCCGTGTCAGCGAGATCTGCATCGGTATCGTTGCCGCCGGCATCGTGATGGCGGGCACCGACTTTGGCGGCGCACGGCGCCGGCTGGCCGACCAACTCGCGGCGATATCCGCGGATATAGTGGCCGGCATCATCGGCGCCTTTCGCAACGGTGAGGCGCCGTCGCCGGCGCGCGCCAGGCGGCGCGACTTGATCCGGCGGGTGATCGCGCTGGAGCCGGTGATGGACGAGGCGTTCGGCGAGGCGGCCGACCTGCGCCATCGGGCGCCGTTGTTGGCAGCGTCGGTGAGCGGTCTGTTCGCGGCACTTTCCGGCTGGCGGATGGCCGCGGTTCATTTCGAGGTCTCAGCCGGCGAGCCGCCGCGGCAGGATGCCTTGGCGGTGTTGCGAGCGCTTCCGCCCTCGCTGCTGCGGGCGTCCGCGCTGGGGGCCGCGGGCTTAACCGCGGATCCGTCCGGCGCGCAGCGCGCCTGTGCGGCCGGGGTGCGCGCGCTGGCGGCCTTGCCGGCAGGCACACCATCGCTACAGCTTTTGGCCGATCGCACCGCGGAAGCGCTGATTGGCATGCAGCGCGCGCTCGATGCAATTCTGTTGCTGCTGCAACCGGCGGATCCGATCCGCGGGCGTGGCCTTTCCGGGTTCGCCTGGTTCCGTGTGCCGGACATGCTGCCGCCGTTGCTGAACGCGCTGCGTGCCTTTGTCACGATCGGCGCGGTAGAACTGTTCTGGATCGCGACGGCCTGGCCCAGCGGTCCGCAGGCCATTGCGTTCACCGCCATCACCGTGATCCTGTTCTCGCCGGCCGCCGATCGGGCCTATGCGACGGCGATGAGTTTTATGATGGGGACGGGGCTGAGTGCCGTGATTGCGGGGGTCGTGCTGCTGGCCGTGCTGCCTGGCGTTTCGGGTTTTGCCGGCTTCAGCCTGGCGCTCGGCGCGGTGCTCGTGCCGGCCGGTGCGCTGATCGCGCAGCCGTGGCGCACTCCGATGTTCGTGGCCATGGTCGCAAATTTCATTCCACTTCTGGCGCCAACCAACCGGATGACCTACGATTCCCCACAATTCTACAATGAAGCGATCGCAATCGTTGCCGGGGTGTGCGCTGGCGTGCTGGCCTTTCGTTTGTTGCCGCCCTTGTCGCCCGCAGTGCGGACCACGCGGTTACTGGCGCTGACGCTGCGCGACTTGCGCCACCTGACCGCCCGTACGGTCGCGACAACCGCGAGCGAGTGGGAGGGCGCGATCTATACGCGCCTGTCCGCACTGCCGGAACAGGCCGATCCGTTGCAGAGGGCCCAGCTCCTGGCCGCGATTTCGGTCGGCACCCAAATCATCCGCCTGCGTGGGATCGCGCGGCGGTTCGATCTGATGCCGGATTTGGCACCGGCGCTCACCGCCGTCGCAGCGGGCGACAGCCGCGGTGCGGTCGAGCGCCTGACAGGATTCGACCGGCTGCTGGCGGCCTTGCCCGCTGGCAGGCCGGGGCTGCCGGTGCGGCTTCGGGCCCGCGGCCTCATCCTGGCAACGGCGGAGGCATTGACGCAGCACGCAGCCTATTTCGATGCGGGAGTGCGCCCTTGAGGTTCACGGAACTCAACCTGTTCGGGGTGTATGTCGCACCGATCTCCGTCATGCTGTTGGCGGCCTGGGTGATGCTGGTCGGGCTGCGCCGGATCGGCACGCATTTCGGCCTGTTGCGCGACATCTGGCATCCGGCGCTTTTCACCTTTTCGGTGTATACGATCGTGCTGTCGTTCCTCGTTCTGCTTGTCGCGCGCTGAGCTGCCATGGCCGATTCCACAGAGATGCCGAAGCACGACACCGAAGGCAGCGCCGGCGGCCGGATCCGGGTCGTACCGGTGCTGATCACGCTGGCGGCGGCAGCGGCGGCCCTGCCGCTCGGCTGGGCGGCGTGGAACGCGTATATTGGTGCGCCGTGGACGCGCGATGGCACGGTGCGGGTCTATGTCGATACGATTGCGCCGGAAGTAGGCGGCCGCATCGTGGCACTTCCCGTCGCGGACAACCAGTTCGTGCACAAAGGCGATCTTCTGATGGTGATCGACCCGACCAATTACCGAATTGCGGTACGGCTGGCGGAAGCCGCAGTGCGGCAATCCGAGGTGACGGCGCAGAACGCGGAAAAGGAATCGCGGCGGCGCCAGGAATTGACGACGCTGTCCGTGACGGTGGAGCAGCAGGAGAGCTTTGCCGCCACGGCCGCCGCCGCCGAAGCGCAATATCAGCAGGCGCTGGCCAATCTGGATCAGGCGCGGGTGAATTTGGAGCGCACCCAGATCCGCTCGCCGGTCAACGGGTTTGTCACCAATCTGCTGGCACAGCTGGGCGATTACGCCAGTGCCGGTCAGAACGAGATTTCCCTCATCGACGGTGACTCGTTTTGGGTCGACGGGTATTTCGAGGAAACCAGCCTGCATGCGATCCATGAAGGCGATCCCGCCAGTATGAAGCTGATGGGTTATCGGGGGATTCTCTCCGGCCACGTTGCAAGCATTGCGCGCGGCATCCAGGTGGCCAACGCGCAGCCCGATCGTGCCGGTCTGGCCATGGTCAATCCGATTTTCACCTGGGTGCGTCTGGCGCAACGGATTCCGGTGCGCATCGCCATCGATCGGGTGCCGAACGGGGTGCGCTTGGTGGCCGGCATGACGGCCACAGTGCAGGTCGATCCGAAACCAGAAACGTCCCAGCGGTGAGGTCCGTTGAAAAAGGCCAGGGCTTTGCCCTGGACCCGCTGCCGGGGGCCCCAGACCCCCGTTCATTGGTTCCCCGGCGAAGCCAGTACCACCCGCGATATTTTCCGGCCTCGCCGTTCCCCGCAATGAATGGGGTCTGGGGCCTACTGGCCCCGTCACGCGAATCCGTGCTGCGTACGACGGGTCCAGGGCAGAGCCCTGGCCTTTCTTGAACCGTCGATCACCACTAACTGGCAAAACACCAGATGAAGATAAAATCACCCCCTATGCGCAACACGGCCGCCTTGTTCGGCATGCTGGTTGTCTGCTCGTCCGTCGGCGCCGCCGAGATACCGGCCCCGCTGCTGCAGAACCTGCACTGGCGCTCGATCGGCCCGTACCGGGGCGGCAGGGTGCTGGCGGTGGACGCATCGCCGGACGACCGAAGGCGCTTTTATTTCGGTGCCGTCAATGGCGGTGTCTGGCGCACGGACGATGCGGGCCGCACCTGGGCGCCGATCTTCGATGCCGGCCCGGTCGGATCGATCGGCGCCCTTTCCGTGGCGCCGTCCGCACCGAGTACGATCTATATCGGCACCGGGGAAGCCGACATGCGCTCCGATATCGCGCAGGGCGTGGGCATGTTCCGTTCCACCGACGCGGGCCAGAACTGGGTGCCGATCGGCCTCGACGATACACAACAGATCGGGCGCATCCTGGTCGATCCGCGCGACGCGAACGTGTTGCTGGTGGCGGCACTTGGGCACCCGTACGGGCCAAACTCGATGCGCGGTGTGTTCCGCTCTACCGACGGCGGCCGCACCTGGAGCAAGACGCTGTTTCGCGATGCGGACACGGGGGCGATCGACCTCGCGTTTCAACCCGGCAATCCGGATGTCGTCTATGGCGCGCTGTGGCAAACACGGCGGCCGCCGTGGAACGTATATCCGCCATCGAGCGGGCCGGGCAGCGGGCTGTATAAATCTCTCGATGGCGGCCGCAGCTGGACCCATCTCGAAGGTCACGGCCTACCGACGGGCGTCGGCCGCATCGGTATCGCGCTCTCCGCGGCGCGGCCGAACCGGGTTTATGCGCTGATCGATGCGAAGCAAGGGGGCGGGCTGTTCCGCTCGGAGGATGCGGGCGCGAACTGGGAGCAGGTCAGCAGAGACGAACGCATCCTGGAACGCGCCTGGTATTTTTCGGGCATCACGGCGGACCCGAAGAATGCCGACATCATCTACGTCTGCGACACCATCCTGCTGCGCTCCACCGATGGCGGTCGGCATTTCATTCCGCTGAAGGGCGACCCGACCGGCGACGATTTCCATAGTCTATGGATCGATCCGAACGATCCGGCGCGGCGCATCCTCGGCGTCGATCAGGGCGCGCTGGTGACGGTCAATGGCGGACAGACCTGGAGCAGCTGGTACAACCAGCCCACCGGCCAGTTCTACCACGTCAGCACCGACAATCGTTTTCCGTACCGCGTCTACGGAGCGCAGCAGGATACCGGGGCCGCCGGCGTGCCGAGCCGCAGCGACAGCCCGACCGACGGCATTACGATGGAGGATTTTCACGAAGTCGCCGCCGGCGGCGAGAGCGACAATATCGCGCCCGATCCCGACGACCCCGACACGGTCTATGGCGGCCGCGTGGATAAACTGGATCTGCGCTCGGGGCAGTTGCACAGCGTCGATCCGACGCTCGCATTTCCGGACAATTATCGCGGCACCTGGACTTTGCCGCTGGTGTTCGGGCCGCTGGACCACGCACTTTATTTCGGCAATCAGCGTATTTTCCGCACCGCGGACGGCGGCGCACATTGGACGCCGATCAGTCCGGACCTGACGCGCGCCGATCCCGGCGTACCAGCGACCCTCGATGCGCCGACGATCGCCGACACCCCGGATCCAGGTAAGCGGCGCGGCGTGGTCTATGCGATTGCCCCGTCGCCGCTGGCAAAAGACTTGATTTGGGCAGGGACGGATGATGGGCTGGTCTGGCGCACGCGCGATGCCGGCGCGCATTGGGATGATGTGACGCCGGCCGGGCTGCTTGCATGGTCGAAGATCGGTGTCGTGGAGCCGTCCCACTTCGAGGCCGGAACGGCCTACCTGGCGATCGATCGCCACCGTCTGGATGATTTCGCGCCCTATATATTGCGCACAACGGATGGCGGAAAGAACTGGCGGCCGGTCGTTGCTGGCCTGGTCGACGGCGGCGTACTGAACAGCGTGAATGTTGTGCGCGAGGATCCGGCGCGGCGCGGCCTACTCTATGCCGGCACCGAACGCGGCGTATTCGTATCGTTTGATGATGGGGAGCATTGGCAGTCGCTGCAGCGTGATCTGCCGCGCACCAGCGTGCGCGATATCGTGCTGCATGGCGACGACCTGGTGATCGCGACGCATGGGCGCGGGTTCTACATCATGGACGATATCGTGCAGTTGCGCGATCTTGCCGCCGATGCGGCTGGCGGGCCGCGATTGTTCACCCTGACGCCGGCAATCCGCCTGCACCCGCCCTCGTTCACCGGCACGCCGATGCCGAAAGACGAGCCCATGGCACCAAATCCGCCGAGCGGCGCGATCATCGACTATGCGCTGCCCACGGGCGCATCGGTTCCCGTGGAGATCGCGATTTCCGACGCGAAGGGTGCCGTGGTGCGGCAGTTTCGTAGCACGGACCCGGTACCGGTACCGGACCTCGCCAAGATCGCGGCGGCACCGGAATGGATCGTCACGCGACACCCACCGGCCGCGACCCCGGGTGCACAGCGGTTCGTTTGGGACCTGCATTATGCAAAACCGCCGGGATTGACAGGCGGCGAGCGCGAGCCGCAGGGCGTTTGGGCGCCGCCGGGAACCTACAGCGTCACGCTGACAGTGGCTGGGCATAGTTATCGCCAGACTCTGTCTGTTCTACCCGACCCGCGGTTGAAACTGGCGCCCGGCGATTTGCAGGCGCAATTCGCACTCGCGACGGAGATCGAGGCGGCGCGGGTTGCGTGCCGCACTGCTCTGAAGAGTGCCGCGGGCCTTCGCAAGGCGTTGGACGCGAGCGCCGGATCGCCACGCAAGTCGGCGCTGATCGCGCGTCTGGGCGCGGCCACCGGGGCGAAGTTCGACCCGTTTGGTGTCGCGGCGGCAGCACGGCCGGCGCCGGATACCTTGAACTCGATTTCCGAGCGGCTCGATACGCTGGCGCAGGCGGTGGACGGCGCCGACGGTGCGCCGACGGCGGATGCGCGGGCCGGCTATCACAAGGCGGTGGCGGATATGGCTGGCGCGAACAAGGCGTTGGCGGCGGTGCGCGTGGAAGTTGAGAAGAAAGGCAAGTAGGGCCGACGGGCTTTTGCCCCGCCACACACCTCAATTTTTTGTTCCGCGTTGCCTGGAGGCGGAGCCCCGCCGCGCGAACCCAGACAACCTCATCCTGCCGCGCTGAGCAACGCGTCGCCGAGGGCGACAGCGCTCGCGATTTCCGAGGGGGCTGCCGCACGGGTGGAATTCTCGAGGTGTCCTATTACCGAAGATATTTGTTTGGTCGAGCACGGCGGGCTGAACAGATACCCCTGCGCCTCGGTGCACCCAATTTCCGTCAACACAGCCAGCTGCGTCTTGGTTTCGACGCCTTCTGCTATTGTACCGATGCCCAGACCTGAGCAAAGGCAGACAACCGCTTCCACGATCGCGCGACTCTCCTGTGTTGTGCCGAGCGACGCCACGAACGAACGGTCGATCTTCAGCCTGTCAAAAGGAAATCTCTGAAGATAGCTGAGCGACGAGTAGCCCGTGCCAAAATCATCCATGGCGACGCTCACGCCCAGTGTCTTCATTTCGTGCAGCGCCTCCAGTGTCGCCATCGTATCCCGCAGCATGACCGATTCGGTGATTTCGAGTTCAAGCCGTCTCGGGTTCAAGCCGGACTTGCACAAGGCCACCTTGATCGCCTGGAGGAGGTCACCGTCGGAGAACTGTACCGCGGAGAGGTTCACGCTGACGCGCAAATCGTTCGGCCAACGAGCGGCCTCGGTGCAGGCCGTCTGGAGAATCCAGGCGCCGATCGGCACGATAAGACCTGTCGTCTCTGCAACCTGGATGAACCGGCTGGGCATCACGAGCCCCTCGCGCGGATGCCGCCAGCGAAGCAAAGCCTCGAAGGCGCACGGAAGGTGTGTATCGACGTTGACAAGGGGTTGGTAGAACAATTCGAATTCGTTGTTGTCGAACGCCTGCCGCAACTCGGTTTCCAGCCGGCATCGTGCCTGGATTTTTTCATCCATTTCAGTCGCGAAGATCCGGTAGCGCCGGGCTCCCGTTGTTTTGGCGGCGTACATCGCAATATCCGCGTTGCGCAGCAGGCGTTCCGAATCCGGCGTCTTTTCGCCCGCGATCGCGATGCCGATGCTGACGCTGATAACAATGTGATTGCCGGCGATATCGAACGGCTCCCCCAGGACGGCAATAAGCCGGGCAGCGAGTACGCTCGCGTTGGCGGGCTCGTCGATCTGGGTTTGTATGACGGCAAATTCGTCGCCGCCCAGGCGGGCGACCGTGTCGGTGGGCCGCAGCGCTGCCGCCATTCGGGCCGCGACTGCGATCAGCAACGCGTCGCCGACGGCGTGGCCGAACATGTCGTTTACGTCCTTGAAGCGATCCAGATCGATGCACAAAATGGCGAACGCCTCGCCGGCTGCCGCGCGTGTCATCGCCTCGCCGAGGCGGATACCTAAAAGGTTACGATTTGCCAATCCCGTCAGCGGGTCGTGATGGGCCAGATGCGCAAGACGCGCCTCCGATCGCCTGCGTTCCGTCGTATCGACAACGACGCAGATCGCGTGCACCGGTCGCCCGGCGCTGTCGTACTCTATGTGGCAACGCCTTTCGAAATGCCGCATGCCGTCCGTCGGGTGTTCGATTCGATAGCAGATATCGGTGACCTGCTGCCGCGCCGCATAAGCGGCCGCGAGTTCTTCGCCCACGCGCTGGCGGTCCTCCGGCAGCAGCATCGCAAGCCAGGCGGCGTCCGTCACGGGTTCACCATTGCTGGCATAGCCATGCATGAGGTGCACTTCCGGCGGACAGTGCATGCGGCCTTCAACAATATCGAGACGATATCCGCCAATGCGGGCTATATCCGCCGACATACGAAGCATGTCTTCGCTTTGGCGCAACGCGCGGTCGGCGGCCCGTAGCTGAGCCGGCGCGGGGATCGTCAGCGCCAGTGGAAGCATATGCCACACGGTAATCGCGGTGGCGACCGAAACGATTGCAGTCGCTACCATGAGAATGGCGGACACGCGATAAGCTGGCACCCATAGCGTGACCAGATCGGCCCAGTGGGTGGCGCCGCACAAGAGGATGAAGGACGCAAAAAGCCAGAATACCGGTTTGAACGCGAGGTCTCGGCGCAGGCTCGCGAACCGGGTCAACGCCAGCGGGATCGCAATGTAGGCGAGGCCGATCGCGCAATTGCCGATGGCTTGCGACCAAATCAGCCACGGCTCCCAAAGCAGGCAGAAACCGTGTGGCGTCAGGTCCGGCGGGGAAAAAAGCCATTCGGCAAGGCTTCGGAGCACGCCGTCTCCTAGCAGTCCAATGAACTGGAGCCGCAATACTCGGGCCCGCACCCAGGATGCGGGTTAGGGAGCCCGGAGAATTTTGGTTAACACCTTATATCGCGACTTGCAACCTAAAGTTGATCGCCAACGGTCGCGCGACCACCGGCCATGGCCGCCGGTGGTCCAACGACCCTGGCCGTTCGGGCCGCGGTTACGCCGCCTCTTCGGCGGCGATACCGAGTGCCGTCAGCAACTCGCTGCGCAGTGCCGCGAAGCGGGCGTCCGCGTGGCGCCGCGGGCGTGGCAGATCGATGCGCAGGCGCAGGCCGATACGGCCGTGCTGCAGCTCCACCGCATGGTCGGCCAGCAGCAGCGCCTCGTCTACATCGTGCGTGACCAGCAAGGCGGACATGCCGTGCCGCGCCCACAGGCCGGCGACCAGCGCCTGCATGCGCAGCCGCGTGAGTGCGTCGAGCGCGGCAAAAGGCTCGTCGAGCAGCAGCAGGTCCGGATCGCGCACCAGGGCGCGGGCAAGGCCGGCGCGCTGCGCCTCGCCGCCGGAAAGGGTGAGCGGCCAGGCATCCATGCGATGCGCGAGTTCCACTTCGCGCAGCGCCTGCTCGGCGTGGGCGCGCGCGTCGGCGGCAGGCAGGCCGAGTGCCACGTTCTGCCACACGCGCTTCCACGGCAGCAGTCGCGGTTCCTGGAACACCACGGCACGGCGGGCCGGCAACTCCACGCTGCCCTGCTCGGCCACGTCCAGGCCCGCCAGTGTGCGCAGCAACGTCGTCTTGCCGGAGCCGCTGCGGCCCAGCAGGGCGATGAAGGCGCCGGCGGGCACATCCAGGTCCAGCCCGTCCAGCACCGCGGTAGGGCCGAAGCGGCGGACCAGTCCGCGTACGCTGGTATCGCGCGAAGGCGGCATATCGGCGGCGGCGGCGCTCATCGGCTGGCGGCCGCGGGGCCCGCGGTCTCGAGGCCGCCGGTCGCCCGTGGCGGCGTCCATACCGCCGCGTCGATGTTGACCGGCGCAGGGATCAATTTCGCGGCGGCGAACAGGTCGGCAATGCCCTGCTGGCGGCGAATGGCCGGCGCGTCCATGAGCGAAACGGAAAAATTGGCGCGCGCAACGGAAACCTGTTCCGCGGCCAGGTCCACGCCGGTAGCATCGGTCATGAGGGCGGCGAGCCGTGTGGTATTATGCGCCGCCCAGCCAGCAGCGGCCTTGATCGCGCGCAACGTGGTCATGACGATATCCGGATGGGCGGTGGCGTAGGCGCGCGGCGCCAGTATGTAGGCGCCGCTCGGTGCCGCGCTGGCGTCGCTGAGAGTGCGCAGTGTTGGATCCTGCTGCGCCTCGGCCAGGAACGGATCCCAGATCACCCAGGCGTCCACACTGCCGGTACTAATGGCGGCGCGGCCGTCGGCCGGGGGCAGGAACACCGGGTGGATGTCCGACGCACTCAGTCCGGCAACGGAAAGGATGCGCAGCACGGCGTAGTGCGCGCTGGAGCCTTTGGCGAAGGCGACGCGGCGGCCGCGGAGATCCGCCGGATTGTGCAACGGACCGTCACGCCGCGCCAACACGCCCTGGTTTTGTCCCGTGGTCGGCAGCACCGCCAGATACACAATGTCCGCGCCGGCGGCCTGGGCGAAGATCGGCGGGCTTTCACCGGTGTAGCCGATATCGATGGCACCGGCATTCATCGCTTCCATCATCGGCGGCCCGGCCGGGAACTGCACCCAGCGCACATCCACGCCAGCCGGCGCCAGTGCCTGCTCCAGCGTGTGCTGCTGCTTCAGCACCACGAGCGCCACGGCGGATTTCTGGTAGCCGAGCCGCAGCGATGCGGCGCTCGCCGGTGCGATGCACAGGAGCAGGGCCGCCAGGGCAGGGGCCGCGCCCAACCGGCCCCGCGCCAGGGCGGCAAAACCTAAAACCGGGGCGCCCATCGACCGTCTAGCGGCCGACACGGGCCGCCGGGCGCCAGGCTAGTGTGCGGCGCTCCAGCGCCCGCACCGCCTGGTCGGACAGCAGGCCGAGCAGCGCATACACGCCAAGTCCCACCATGATGATGTCGGTGCGCAGAAAATCGCGCGCATCCATCATCAGGTAGCCAATGCCGGAATCGGCGTTGATCTGTTCGCCCACCACCAGGCTGAGCCACGCGATGCCGGCCGCGTAACGCAGGCCGGTCAACGCATTCGGCAACGCTGCCGGCAGCACCACATGGCGGATCAGGGCGGCGCGCGACAGGCCGAGCGTGGAGGCGGCTTCCAGCAGCTTGGGGTCGGCGCCGCGAATGCCGGCGAACAGGTTGAGGTAGATCGGGAACATCGCGCCCAGCGCCACCAGCGCGATTTTTGGCGTCTCCCCGATGCCGAACCAAAGAATGAACAGCGGCACCAGGGCGAGGAACGGCAGCGTGCGCACCATTTGCAACGTGCTGTCGATCAGGTCCTCGCCGAGGCGGGATAGCCCGGCCGCGAGGGCGAGCGTGGTGCCGACCACAATGGCGATCGAAAGCCCCGCGATCACGCGCAGCAACGAAACTGTCAAATGATGCAGAAGCGCACCGGAAACCAGCAGGTCGCGCGCCGCGGCAAGGATGGCGATCGGTGCGGCAACGGTACGACTGGGAATATAGCCGAGGCTGGATCCGGCCTGCCACAGCACCAGGATGGCCAGGGGCGTGATGGCGCGGCGCAAGCCGACCGGTAGCGGCCAAAGGCGCGGCACCAGGCCGCGGATGGCCGACAATGGATGGCTGCGGCCACCAGGCAGTGCCAGGGCGCTTGTACGATCGGACATCGGGAAACCTTGGTTGCCGCCGCAGAATTCACATGGCGATGCCCCATGTCAATTAAAACACTATGTGCTAAGGTTATTTAAGGATCATACAATTCAACCGCTACAACGCTTGGGCCATGCGCACCAACCTGCCGACCGACCTGCTGCGAAGCTTTCTGGCCATCGTCGATACCGGCTCGATGATGCGGGCCACCGACCACGTTTTTCTCAGCCCGTCGGCGCTCAGCCTGCAGATGAAGCGGCTGGAGGTGCTGGCGCGGCGAGAGCTGTTCCAACGCAACGGGCGGCAGCTGGTGCTGACGCCGGCCGGCCGCGAGCTGGTGACCGCCGCGCGCAAGATACTCGAGCTGAACGACCACGTGGTGGGGTCGCTGCATGGCGAAATGCTGTCCGGCCTGGTGCAGCTCGGCATGGTGCAGGATTTCGCCGAAACGCTGCTGCCGGCCATCCTGCGGCATTTCTCCGCGCTGCACCCGCAAACTCAGCTGCAGCTGAAAGTGGCGGGTTCGGCGGAGCTGATGGACGCCTACTCCCGCAGCGAACTGGATATCGCGCTCTGCATCGGCCGCCCGGCCGACCCGCGCGCGTGCCGGTTGGCCGGGATGGTGTGGCTCGGCGATCCGGCGCTGGCGGAGGCGCCTGAAATACCGCTTGTGCTGCTGGATGCGCCGTGCCTGTTTCGTGCCGCGGCCCTGCGGGCGCTGCGGGATTCCGGCCGGCGTTTCCGGGTAGCGGTGGAAACCCCCAACCTGTCCGGCGTGCGCGCGGCGGTGGAGGCCGGACTGGGGCTGACCTGCCGCACGATGCTGCTGGCCGAATGGGCCCGCCTGCCCGAAGTGCCGCCCGGTATGCTGCCGGGCCTGCCGGATGTGAGCTACACGTTGTGGCGCGAGGAAGAGCCGACGGAGGCCGGTCGCCGGCTGGCTGAGCTGGTGCAGACGGCGTTGCGGGAGCCGGTGCGGCAGACGGCTTCGGGCAAGGAAGGCCAGGGGCTTTGCCCCTGGACCAAGCTGGCGCCTTAGGCCCCTAGACCCCAATTTTATTTGTTCCGAGGCTGACATCGACACCGCGCCAACTTCATGCCCGGCGGCCTGTGCAGCGCACTCCCGCCCCGCAGCGCAAACGCAGGCGGCGGCACGCCGACGTGGGCTCGCGGGCGCAGCGCCATCGGTCCGAGCAAGACCGCGAGGGGGGCGGAGCCCCTGGTCGGCGAAGCCATTCTATACCGCCGCTTGGGCGATCATTGAGCGCCGCTCAGTACGCACCTCAGACATATTCACTGGAAATTACGGTGGCTGAATGCAAATTACTCTCGTAGATAGTGTATTAGGCGCTGCCGTTGCGCGGTGCCTCCGGGCAGAGGGAAATTTGCGGCATGGGCGTTACGTTCATCGGCTATGTCGGCAATCACAATGCGTCCGAGACCGTGGCCCGCTCGGGCCCGGTCCTCGATTTGCGCTTCGTGCGCGCCATGGCCGCGGTGCAGGAGCAAGGCGGCTTCGACCGGGTTCTGTTCGCTTTCCATGCCGAAAGTCCGGACAGCCTGCTGGTCGGCCAGCACGTGGCCGCGGTGACCGACCGGCTCGGCCTGATGATTGCGCACCGGCCCGGCTTTACCGCACCCACCTTGGCGGGGCGCCAGTTCGCGACGCTGGACCAGGTCAGCGGCGGCCGCGCCGCGGTGCACATCATCACCGGCGCGAGCGACGACGAACTGGCGCGCGACGGCGACCATTTGACCAAGCCGGAACGTTACGCGCGGACCAACGAGTATCTCGATATCGTGCGCAGCACCT
>JAATGE010000024.1 GCA_015654825.1 Rhodospirillales bacterium | reverse complement strand
GTGGCTTGGGCGGCGATGTCGGGGCCGGTGCCGGCGGGGTCCGCGAGGGCGGCGCGGATGCGGGCGCGCAGGGCGGCCGGGTTGCGGTTGCTGGGATCTTCGACCCAATCGAGGCCGGCGGCGCGCAGGGTGGCGCGCAGGGGGGCGGGGGGAACGCCGAGCAGCGGACGGACGATGCGCAGGGCGTGGGTGTAGGCGATCGGTGGCATGGCGGCGAGGCCGGCGGGGCCGCTGTGGGCCTCGCGGCGCATCAGCAGGGTTTCGGCCTGGTCGGCGCGGTGGTGCGCCAGCAGCAGGTCCAGACAGCCGGCGCTTAGCGCTGCTTCGGTGAGGGCGGCGTAGCGGGCGGCGCGGGCGCGCGCGGCGAGTGCCGTGCCGTGCCGCAGGTTGTGCAGCCGGATCACCCGGGAGGGCACGCCAATTTTGGCGAGACGCGCGGCGGTCAGGGCGGCTTCGTCGGCGGATTCGGGACGCAGCGCGTGATCGACGATCAGCGCAATGGGCTGGCCCCAGCCGGCGGTGAGCAGGGCCAGGCACATGCTGTCCGCGCCGCCGCTCACGCCGACCGCGATGTTTCGCGTCGCGGGCCATGGCCCGAGCCGAGCCATGAGCGCTTCGAAGACAAACGGATCGAGGGCCGACATGCTCATGGCGCCGGGTCAAATATACAAAAGTTTTTTGGTTCTTTTTTTCAAAAAAGAACTTCTTTTTGAAAAAAGAAACAAAAACTTTTGTTACTTACAGGCGGCTCTCTTGCGGGCGCTGGCGGCGCGCTGTTTGAGGGGGGCGTCGGCGTGGGGGAATTCGACGGTGAATTTGGCCACCGCCTGGCAGGCGTCCTTGTTGTCGTTCATGCCAATCAGGGAATTGGCTACGCCGAGCAGGCCTTCGGCGCCGCGCGGGGATTTTGGGCTGGCCTTGTAGATGGCGAAGTTGCTCGCGGCGGCTTCCTTATACTGGTGCTGGCCGGCGAGGGAGTTGGCCAGCAGGAAGCGGGCGTCGCCGGCGCGGGGGCCGGCGCCGAGGGCAAGGACGTCGCGGGCGGCGGCTTCGGCTGCGGGGTAATCGCGGCGCGCCAGGGCGGCGTTGCCTTGCCGGAGCGATTGTTCGGGCGTGCGCTTGGGCGGCGGCGGCGGGGGCGGCGTGCTGAGATCCATGCCACCGGCGGGGGGCGCGGCATCGGGCGGGGGCGCGCCGGCGTCGGGGGTGGCGCCGGGCTGGGCGCCGCCCTGGCCGAGCTTGAACGCGAGATCGCCGATCTGCTTGGCGTGGTCGTCGTGGTCGCGCTGCTGGGTGTTCGCGAGTTCGTCGACGCGGCCTTGCAGGGTGCGCATCTGCTCCTCGAGCGCCGAGACACGGACGACGAGCTGCGCCACGGCGTCGTTCGCGCCTGGTGGGGCTTCGGGCGGATTGCCGCTGTCGGGCGGCACGGGCGCCGGCATTGGCTGGCCGCCGGCCTGGGACTGCAATTGTTGCAGCTGCTGCAGCTCCTGGCGCAGCTCGAGGATCTGGTTCTGCAGCTCGATGCCTTCGTGGCTCTCGATCTGGGCCAGTGCCGGGGCTGCCAGCAGCGTTGCCATGACGGCGAAGATGGTCGCTTTCATGCGATTTCTTTCAGGCAGGATCGGCTCTTTCAGGCGGGGGACGGCTCTTTCAAGCGGTCTCCGTGTGGTGGGTCACCAGGGACAAAAAAAGTCCAGGAGCTGGGCCCCTGGACTTCGTTTCATGCATCAAGAAACCGACGCGGGGCACCGCATTCTGTAGCCTAAGCCCCAGATTGCGGAAGGTGGCTACTTTACCGCGGTGATGGCGTTGCGGTTCTGCGCCCAGGCCTGCTCGTTGGAGCCGAGGGCGACCGGACGGTCCTTGCCGTAGCTGATGGTGGCGATGCGGGCGGCGGAAACGCCCTTGGCGACCAGGAAGTCGCGCGCCGCGTTGGCGCGGCGGTTGCCAAGCGCCAGGTTGTATTCCTCGGTGCCGCGCTCGTCGCAGTTGCCGGCGAGCTGGATGGTCACGTTGGGATATTTGGCAAGCCAGGCGGCCTGCTTGTTCAGCGTGGCCTGGGCCTCGTCGCTCAGGGTGGATTTGTTGAATTCGTAGAACACGCGGTCGCCGACGTTGGCGACCAGGTCTTCCTGGGTGCCGCCGACGGGCCCCGATGGAGCGTTCGTGGTCACGCCGGTCCCGGTGTTGGCGCTGGTTTCAGCGGGCTTGTTGGCGCAGGCCGCCAACAGGGCAAGGGCGGCAAGAGCGCCAAGTGTCTTGATGTTCATTTATAGTGCGTCCCTATTCCTGGGTGCGTAGTGAAATTGGCACGCTGCGCGGCCCCTACAACCTCAGGGGCTTACAGCGTCGGGAGGGCATTACGCGCCGCAGCAAAGCGGGTCAAGCGATGCACGGAAGAATAAGTAACAATTCACGTAAGTTGCCCGATTGCAAGCGAGATCGTCGGAAGCTGCCTCGCGGGGAGGCATAAATCCGCGTTCATGTGTTGAACAATCGACGGGCCGAAAGGTTCCGGCACCGTTGGGGGCGCCGGAATCATCGGACGAGAAGATGATGGGTGGCGCTTCGCGCACCCATCCTACGGCCTGCGGTTACGCGTTCAGGGGGGACCAGGCGGGGTCGGAGGCGTCGGTGGGGGTGGCGATCTGGCGCTCGTTGAAGCCGGTGATGTCGATCGAAACCAGGCGCGACGAGTAGCCGTGGCCGTACTCGTCGAGCGTGCGGGTTTCGCGCCAGAACATCAGGACGCGTCCGTTGGGCGCGAAGGTTGGGCCTTCGACCGAGAAACTTTCGGACAGGATGCGCTCGCCGGTGCCGTCCGGATGCATGACGCCGATGGCGAAGGTGGCGCCGGACAGGCGGGTGAAGGCGATCAGGGCGCCGCGCGTCGACCAGACCGGGGTGGCGTAGCGGGCATGACCGAAGATGTCGGTCATGTAGAGCTTCGGGCCGCCCGAGCCGCCGGCGTCGCGGAAAAACATGAGATAGAGGCCGTTCGGCGCGAAGGTTGGCCCTTCATTATGGAAGCCCTCGACCAGAATTCGCTCTCCCGATCCGTCCGGTTTCATCACGCCGATGCCGAAGGAGCCCGCTTTGATGCGGGTGAAGGCGATCAGGTCGCCGCGCGGCGACCAGACCGGCGTCGAGTAATGGC
>JAATGE010000458.1 GCA_015654825.1 Rhodospirillales bacterium | reverse complement strand
GCCCTGGTGGCCGACACCGGTGGCGAAGCCCTCCGGCAGGGCGGCAATGAAATCGGCGGCCGCGGCCGCCTCCGCCGCCGCGGCTACGTCCGCGTCGGAAGCGTCGGGCCGGCCCATGCGGATATTCGCCGCGACGCTGGTATCGAACAGAAAACAATCCTGCCCGACATAGGCCAGGGCGTCGCGCAGGCTGGTCAGCGTCACATCGCGCACGTCGACGCCGTCCAGCAGGATGCGCCCGCCGGTCGCGTCGTGCAGGCGCGGGATCAGCGCCAGCGCCGTCGATTTGCCGGCGCCGGAGGGCCCGACCAGCGCCACGGTCTGGCCGGGCAGCGCCTCGAAACTCAGGCAGCACAGGCCGCTGCGGCCATCGGGGTAGACGAACCGCACGTCCTCGAACCGCAGGTGGCCCGGGCCCGGCGGCAACGCGGTGGCGCCCGGGCGTTCGGCGATGCGCGGTGCCTCGTCGATGACGCCGAACACGCGGGCCAGGCCGGCGCTGCCTTCGTGCAGCGCCGCGTTCAGCGTGCCGAGCGCGCGCACCGGCCGGCTCGCCAGCAACAGGGCGGCCACGAAGCCGGAGAAATTGCCCAGCGAGCTGACGCCGGTCGCGGCCCGCCAGCCGGCGAACCCCAGCACGGCCGCGACCGCGGCGCCGCCCAGAACCTCCAGGAATGGCTCCACGCGCGCACGGTTGCGGGTCATCCGGATCAGCGCGCGATACAGGTTCTGGAACGTCTCGTCGGCGCGGGTCTGCTCCGCTTGTTCCAGCCGGTAGGCACGCACCGTGCGGGCCTGCGAAAAACTCTCGGTCAGCAGCGCGGCGGTCTCGCCCATGCGCTCCTGCATGCCGAAACTCGCGCGGCGCACACGCTTGCCGACGCGTTGCAGCGGCACCACGGCGAGCGGATAGAGCGCCGCGGCGACCAGGCTCATCTGCCAATCCAGATAGAACATGCTGGCGGTCAGGCTGACCACGGTCACGCCATCCCCCAGCGCGTTGATGGCGCGGATCAGCGCCTCGCGCACCGTGGCGGCGTCGGTCGTGAAGCGGGCCGCCAGCGTCGCGGGCGATTCGCGCTCCAGCCGGGCCAGGTCGGCGTGCACCAGGTGCGCGAACATGCGCTGCTGCAGCTCGCGGATTACCACCAGCACCAGGCGCTGCAGCAGCACGGTCTGGCCGTATTGCGCCGCGGCCTTGGCGCTGGTTACCGCCACCACCAGCGCCGGGATCTGGTACAGGATGCGGCGGTCGTGCTCCTCGAACATATCGAGGGCGTGCTTGATGACCACCGGATACAGCGCGGAAAGCCCCGCCATCAGCGCGGTCAGCAGCAGCACCAGCGCGAGCAGGCCACCGTGGTGGCGCACATGCTCCCGCCACAGGCGCCGCATCAACTCGCGCGTGGTGTCCTCGGCGGGCGGCGCTTCCAGGGTGGCGGCGGTGGCGTCCATCGGCGCCGCGTGTAGCATGGCGGCCAACCGGAGGAACCCGCCCCGCGATGGCGCCGCTGCCCGATCTGCCCGAAATCACCGTCCGGCTGGCCTGGGCGCTGCTGCTGGGCAGCGCCGTCGGGTTCGAGCGCCAGTGGCACCAGAAGATGGCCGGGCTGAAGACCAACGCTTTGGTCGCGACCGGCGCCGCGGGGTTTGTGGCGTTCGGCACCGTCGCCGGCCAGGGCAATCCGTCCGTGGTCGCGGCGCAGATCGTCACCGGCATCGGCTTCCTCGGCGCCGGCGTGATCATGCGCGAGGGCATCAGCGTGCATGGCCTCAACACGGCGGCGACGATCTGGTGTTCCGCCATGGTCGGCGCGCTGAGCGGCTTCGGCATGTGGCAAGCTGGTGGCGCGGCGGCGGCGCTGGTGCTGGGTGCCAACGTCGTGCTGCGGCCGGTGGCCAGTTGGTTGAACGACCGCCGCCGGGCCGCGGACCACATCGAGAGCCATTACACCCTGACGCTCATTTGCGCCCTGCCCGACGCCACGCGCGTGCGCGAGAAACTGCTGGCGTCGCTGCGGCACCATCGAGTTCCGGCCGACGAGCTGGAGAGCACCCCCGAACCCGCCGACGGGCGTATGACCGTCACCGTGCAGGCCACCACCGATCACGCCGTGGGCCCCGCCATCGAAGCGCTGCTTGGCGAGCTCTCGCACGACAGAGCGGTGCTGGGAACGTCGTGGAAGGTGGTGCGGGCGACTCCGGAGGCTTAGAAAAGTAAGGCCAGGGGGCTTTGCCCCCTGCACCCCCACTGGGGCCTGAGGCCGGTACGGACCGGGCACATAGGTGACACTTTAGACCGGGCACATGGGTGACAGTGCCTCGTGAGGTCTGGAGGACCCGATGCCCTGGATTCCGAGCAGCCTCATGGACCAACGGTTTATTTTCATTGCCGCATGCCTGCGCCGGGAG
>JAATGE010000196.1 GCA_015654825.1 Rhodospirillales bacterium | reverse complement strand
GCCGGGGAATGACGTAAAGCCGCGCAGCGCTATTGGGGGTCGGGGCCTCCGGCCCCAGCGGGTCCCGGGCAGAGCCCTGGCCTTGGACATGGACTTCGTGAAGTGGCTTCGCCCGGCCCCTTGTCGCGGGTCTGACCCGCCTCCGGGTGGGATTGCACCTGGGCAGGGATTTGATTACTCGATTGATTAAACTGCTGCCCGGCTACCAGACGACCGATCCTTAGGGAGGACCCCAAATGGCCGACGCCTATATCTTCGACGCGGTGCGCACGCCGCGCGGCAAGGGGCGTCGCGACGGCGCCCTGCATGAAATCACGGCGCTCTCGCTGGCGAGCCAAATGCTGGAGGCCGTCAGGGACCGCAACCAACTCGATACGGCGCTAGTGGACGACGTGATCCTCGGATGTGTGGCGCCGGTGGGCGAGCAGGGCAGCGATATCGCGCGGATCGCGGTACTGAATGCCGATTACGCCGAAACCACCGCCGGCGTGCAGATCAACCGGTTCTGCGCCAGCGGGCTGGAAGCCTGCAACATGGCCGCGGCGAAGGTGATGTCCGGCGAGGCGGCCATGGCGATCGGCGGCGGTGTGGAAAGCATGAGCCGCGTGCCGATGGGTTCGGACGGCGGCGCCTGGCCGATCGATCCCTCGATCGCGTTCAAATCGTATTTCGCGCCGCAGGGTATCGGCGCCGATCTGATCGCCACGCTGTATGGTTTTTCGCGAGACGATGTCGATGCGTATGCGGTCGAGAGCCAGAAGCGCGCGGCCAAGGCGTGGGAGGACGGACGGTTCGCGCGCAGCGTCGTCGCCGTGCGCGACCAGCTTGGCCTGCCGATCCTGGCGCGCGACGAGCATATGCGGCCGGAAACCTCGATGCAGTCGCTGGCGTCGCTGAACCCCGCCTTCACGATGCCCGGCGAAATGGGTTTCGATGCTGTGGTGACGCAGCGCTATCCGCAGGTGGAGAAAATCAACCATGTGCACCACGCCGGCAATTCGTCGGGCATCGTGGATGGCGCGGCCGCCGTGCTGATCGGCACCAGGGAAATGGGCGAGGCCGCGGGCCTGAAGCCGCGCGCGCGCATTCGCGGCATGGCCAGCATCGGCAGCGAGCCCTCGATCATGCTGACCGGGCCTTCGCTGGTGACGGACAAACTGCTGAAGCGCCTTGGCATGAAGCCGGAGGATATCGATCTTTACGAGCTGAACGAAGCGTTTGCGAGCGTGGTGCTGCGCTTCATGCAGGCGCTGGATATTCCGCACGACAAGATCAACGTGAATGGCGGGGCGATCGCGATGGGGCATCCGCTGGGAGCCACCGGCGCGATGATCCTGGGCACCGTGCTCGATGAGTTGGAACGGTCGGACCAGGAGACGGCGCTGATTACGCTGTGCGTGGGGGCCGGGATGGGGACTGCCACGGTGATCGAGCGGGTTTAGGCTTAAAGGCCAGGGCTCATTCATCGTGCCGCGGCGAAAACGCTAGGGAAGAAGCTTCCATGAATAATTTCACTGTTGCCATCGACGACGCCGGCATCGCGCTGATCACGTTCGATGTGCCGGGGCGGTCGATGAATACGCTGACCGCGGACGTGATTCGCGAAATAGGCGAGCTTACGGCGCGCATTTCCACCGATGCCGCAATCAAGGGCGCGGTGTTCACCAGCGGCAAGGCGAGCGGATTTTGCGCTGGCGCCGATCTTGGCGAACTCGGCGGCGGTAGCCTGACGGGCACCGGCACAGGCGGCGAGGCAGGCCTGCGCGCGTTGTTCGATGCGTGTTTCACATTGAACAGGACTTTTCGCGCCCTGGAAACCTGCGGCAAGCCGATCGCCGCCGCGCTGAACGGGCTCGCACTCGGCGGCGGGCTGGAAATCGCACTGGCGTGCCATTACCGCGTGGTCGGTGATAATCCGAAAATCCAGCTCGGACTGCCGGAAGCGAAAGTAGGATTGTTGCCGGGCGCCGGCGGCACGCAGCGGCTGCCGCGTTTGATCGGGGCGATGAAGGCGTTGCCGCTGCTGCTGGAAGGCAAAAGCCTCTCGCCGCAGGAAGCGCTGGCGCTTGGCATCGTGCACCAGATTGTGCCGGCAGAGCAGGTGGTTGCGACCGCGAAAGAATGGATTTTCACCAAGGGCGACGCGGTCGCGCCGTGGGACAGGAAGGAATTCAAAATTCCCGGCGGCGGACCTTATTCGCCAGGCACGTCGCAGGTGTTCGTGATGGGAAACGCCATGCTGCGCAAGCAGAGTTTTGGCAATTATCCGGCGCAGATCAACATCATGAAGTGCGTCTATGAAGGCCTGCAGGTGCCGATCGATGCGGCGTTGCGGATCGAAAGCCGCTACTTCGCGAAAACCGCGAGCACGCCGCAGGCGCGCGGCATGATCCGCACGCTGTTCCTGTCGATGGATCAGCTCGGCAAGGGGGCGGGCCGCCCGGCCGGATTCGCGAAGAGCGAGGCAAAGAAGGTCGCGGTGCTGGGCGCGGGCATGATGGGGGCCGGCATCGCCTACGTGCAGGCGGCGGCCGGCATTAAAACGGTGCTGCTGGATACGACGCAGGAAGCGGCCGACAAGGGCCTCGCGCACGCGCGCACGCTTGTGGAGAAATCGGTCAAGCGCGGCAAACTGACGAAGGAAAAGGGTGAGGCGCGGCTGGCGCTGATCGAGCCCACCACGGACTATGCGCTCGTTGCCGGTTCCGACCTCGTGGTCGAAGCGGTGTTCGAGGACCGCGCCATCAAGGCCGACGTGACCCGCAAGGCCGAGGCGCGGCTGGCGGAAAACGCCGTGTTCGGCAGCAACATTTCCCCGCTGCCGATGACCGGCCTGGCCGAGGTCAGCGTTCGCCCGGAGCAATTCATCGGCATCCATTTCTTCTCGCCGGTCGACCGGATGGGCCTGGTGGAAATCATCATGGGCGAGAAGACCAATCAGGAGACGTTGGCCAAGGCGATCGACTATGTGCTGAGGATCAAGAAGACGCCGATTGTCGTGAATGACAGCCGGGGATTTTATACCTCGCGTTGTTTCGGCACGTTCGTGCAGGAAGGGCTCGAGATGCTGGTCGAGGGCATCGCGCCGGCGATCATCGACAATGTGGGCCGCGCCACCGGCATGCCGCGCGGGCCGCTGGAAATGAACGACGATGTGGCGCTCGATCTTTCCTACAAGGTGCGCGAGCAGACGCGGAAGGATCTGGGCGACGCCTACCGCGCCGGGCCGGTCGATGCGCTGATCGCGAAGATGGTGACCGAACTCGGGCGGCTGGGCCGCAAGAACGGCCGCGGCTTTTACGATTACGCGGCTGATGGGACCAAGAAACTCTGGCACGGGCTGGCCGATCTGGTGCCGGTCAAGGTGGCCGAAGCGGATGCGGCGCTGATCGAGGAAATCCGCACGCGGCTGCTGTACCGCCAGGCGGTGGAAGCGGCGCGGTGCATGGCGGAGAACGTCGTGACCAATCCGCGCGAGGCGGACGTCGGCGCCATCCTGGGCTGGGGGTTTGCGCCTTGGACCGGCGGGCCGATCAGCCTGATCGAGGGCGTCGGCGTGGCGCGGTTCGTTGAGATTTGCGACGGGCTGGCGCAGCGGCATGGGGCGCGCTTCGCACCGCCGCGGATGCTGCGAGACATGGCGGCGCGGGGCGAGAGGTTTTACGATACGAAGCAGGCCAGGGCAGCGTAGGAAGTAAAAAAGGCTGGTGGACCGAAACCGGTCCACCAGGCCCCCTGCGTTAGCGCTGCGCGGCTGGGTTTTCGCGGCCTTTATGGCGGGGCCGGCGATGATGATGGCTGCTTTATCGCCGTTCGTCGCATCGTGGTTCCAGATACGGAGCCAGGGACGTGGCGCAGGCTATTCAGGACGAGTCGTTGTTTTTTGCGAGCACGTCGCGTGTATCGCACCAGGTCGGCGTGCGCAAGCGGGCCGCGTTGCTGGTGCTGGGCTTGATGAACATAGCCCTGGTGCTGATCGCGGCGTAT
>JAATGE010000384.1 GCA_015654825.1 Rhodospirillales bacterium | reverse complement strand
ACCAAGAAACTGGTGGCGCCGCACCGCTTGCCGCGCCTACCGCAGCCGAAACGGTTGGTCCACGGGCGCGATTGCACAGGCGGATCTGGGACAGCCCCCAAGAAAAAGTACTTCTTTTTGAAAAAAGAAGCAAAAACTTTTGGTAATTGTTCGTTGTTCGCCGACGCCAGTTGGAGCGGGCGGTGGCGGTTTTCAAATGCGATTGCCCTGGGCCGCTTGCCCGCCCCCCTCGGGCGGCGCTTAAATCCGGCGATCGGCGCGCCGGTGCGCCTGGGGGCTTGCATGCGTGGTATCCGGCCGGTGGTGTGGTGCGCCGCTTTGCTGCTGGGCGCGGCAGGACTGCCACCCGCAGCGGGGGATACGGACCTCGCCCGCATTACCGCCGGCCTTGATCGCACGCCGGCAACGATCGACGTCGGCGGCAACCAGGTGACCCTCACTTCCTCGACGGACCCGCTCGGCGGCTTTACCGTTGTCGACGCGGGCACGGTGTTTCCGGGCATCGACGGAAAAGTGCTGGAAGACACCAATGGCGGCGGCAACGATACCCTAACGATCCGTTTCGACCACCCGCTGCATGACCTGCATCTGCGATTCGGGCTTTACGATATCGGCAGCAAGTCTCTCGGCCAGGTCGATCATCTTTCCATTTCGGTAAATGGCGCCAGGCCGCGCGCGTTCGACGGCTCCTACACCGGCGCCGCCATTTTCCAGGTCGGCCGCGCGACACTGCCAGGACCGATTCGGGAACTGGCAATCACCAGCGACTTCGCGTTCGTACTCGCGTTTTCGGGCTGAGTTTCGGGAAGGCCAGGGCTCTGCCCTGGACCCGCTGGGGCCTTAGCCCCCCCAATTTTATTTGTTCCAAGAGTGACATCGACACCGCCGGCGCGTTGAACCGGCGGGGGCACGATGCTAGCGTTCCTGCCGAGCGGGGCACTACCCTGCCAAGAACGATTCCCAAAACCTGCCAATTGGCGATGGGACGGGATGGGGGAGGATAATAAATTACCGCGCGGCGCGAAATAGACTTTGGCCTGTTCAACCCTTACTCACCGGAATTCATCCGCAACCCCGCGCCTACCTGGCGCCGGCTGGTGCTCGAATACCCCGTGGCATTCCATCGCGAACTCGGCATGTGGGTGGTGAGCAGCCATGAACTGTGCCTCGAAACGATGAAGGATTTGCGGTTCTCACCGAATTTCCGACACTGGGAATACGCGCCGCCGCCAAAGCCCGAGGCCGAGAAGGACGATTTCGATATCGTTACCGATCATTCGCTGTTCGCCGTCAGCCCGGCGCAACATCTCCGCCTGCGCAAATTGACCATGCCGGCCTTCGCCCGCCATGTCATGAGCAGGATCGACGATCGGATCAGGGATCTTATTGTCGATTGCTTCGAAACCATCGGCCCCGCGGACGAGTTCGATGCCTACTCGGCGATCGCGGCCAACCTGCCGGCGCGCTCGATTGCCCGCATGGTCGGCGTGCCGCCCGAGGACGAAAAGATCTTCATCAAATTCTCCAACAGCGTCGTAAAGGCAAGCCGCATCAACCTGACCGAGCGGGAGCGCAAGCAGGCGCAGCACGATTCGCTGGAGGGATTTGCCTACCTCAAGAACGCCATCGCCGACCGCCGCCAGCGCACCTACCCGAGCGACGATTTCCTGGCCGCCCTGGTCACCGCCGGCGAGCAGGACGACCGGCTGGACGATTGGGACATCCTTGCCGTCGTAATGGCCCTGATCGCGGCCGGCGCGGATACCGCGGTCGACCTGCACACCTACGTGCTGCAAGGCCTGCTGAGCCATCCCGAACAATACCGGATGCTGCAGGCAAAGCCGGCATTGCAGGAAAATGCCATCATCGAGGCGCTGCGCCGCGGCTCGCCAGGCAAACTGCCGATCTTCCGTTTCGCGACACAGGACATCGAATTCGGCGGCCAGCAGATCCGCAAGGGCCAGGCCATCCTGGTCAACCTCGCCGCCGCGTGGCGCGATCCGCAGAAATGGAACGACCCCGACGCGCTCGACATCACACGCAACCTCGAGGGCCATATCGTGTTCGGCGCCGGGCCGCATTTCTGCATCGGCACCTATCTCGTGCGCACGCAGGGCGGCATCATGCTCGAAGAATTCATCCGCCGCTTTCCCCAGGCCGAACTCGCCCGTGGCGACGGCGATCTCGAATACGACTACGAACATCACAACGCGCGCCGCATCGTGCGGCTCAACGTGCGCACGAATGCCGGCGCCTCCATCCGCAACGCCGCATGAGCGAGACCGCCATGAAACAATGGATCTGTATCATCTGCGGCTTTGTCTACGACGAGGCCGCCGGCCTGCCCGAACACGGCATCGCCCCCGGAACGAGGTTCGAAACCTTTCCCGACGACTGGACCTGCCCGGAATGCGGCTCCCCGAAATCCAGTTTCGAGGAAGCATAAGGAAGGCCAGGGGCTCTGCCCCTGGACCCCGCTGGGGCCAGTAGGCCCCAGACCCCATTAGCGCTGCGCGGCTTTTCCTTGGCTTCTGGGCGAAGCCTGTAAATGTCATGGATTTTTCTGGCTTCGCCGTTTCCGCTAACGATTCCTTATGAATGGGGTCTGGGGCCTACGGCCCCAGCGGGTCCAGGGCAGAGCCCTGGCCTTATGTTGGCGCCTATGGGGCTCTCCCCTGGACCCGTCACGCCGAAGGCGGGCTGCGCACGACAGGGCCAGTAGGCCCAGACCCCGCTGATAAGAAGCGTCCGGGAACGGCGCGGGCATCAGCGCTTGGCCGCACTCACCTGAACGAACCCGCGCAACTCTGCCGGCCGTGCCGACGCCCGCGCGGGCGCACGGACGATTAGCTGTTGTGCCCAACAAATGCCTGTGATACGTATTTAGAGACAGTAAATCTAAATATATGGTCTTTGTCTATGCCAGCGATACCACGCCGAATCAGCGATCGAGAACGCCGCAATCAGCGGCTTTCCGACAAGATCAGGGCAGCCTTCGATCAGGCTTGCGACGAGGCGGACATCATCACCGCCGGCGACCTCCTCGCGTCGTTGGAGCTCGTTCTGCTGAAGGACCCGCCCACGGCCGAGCTGCGGGACGATGCACTTGGCGTCCTGTACAGCTGTCAGGCGCGCCTTTTTCACCTCAAGCACGACGCTGTCGCCAACCCAAAACCGGGCGACGGCGATTTCGAACAACTGCAAGGCATGGTGGCGTAAAATGAGGGCATATATTCCGATACCGGCCAACCAGGGCCATGGCCAGAAATGGGTCGTTCTATCCATCGATGAAGAGCGGCACTGCGAGGCATTCGAAATCCTCGACAGCTTCGAGGAATGCCTGGCCGAGGTAGAGCGCCTCAACGCCCTCAACCTGGTCGCGGCCACCCCCGCCAAACGCCGCCTGGCCACCGGTTAGGAAGCCCGTCCCAGCCCCCGCAAATCGCCTCGAAGCCGATACGAAACATAATGAAAGGGGGCCTGGGGCCTGCGGCCCCAGACCCCCGAAAGCGCTGCGCGGCGTTTTCATCGTCTCGGCGAAGCCTGCACCAGACACGGCTTTTCGGGCTTCGCCGTTCTCCCCAATGAACGGTGTTTGGGGCCTACTGGTCCCAGCTTGTCCAGAACAGAGCCCTGGCCTGCACACGCACCTCGTTCCGCCAACGTCCGGCTGGGGCACTACCCCGGATGCGACATTCGTCCCGACGCCTCGCGGAATTCCATCGCCACCAGGTCGCACCTGGCCAGCAGGGCGTCGCCTTCGTCGTCGAACCAGCCCCAAACCAGGCCCTGGCGCACGCCGTCGACCCACCATTCCAACGCCCAGTGGCCGGATTCAACCTGGATGACGCGGTATGTGCTCATGCAGAGGATGTAGCATAACGCACCTATTAATGCAAGATTTAGACGATCAATCTAAATCTTAGTATTTTGTCTTCCAAAAGCACAATTCTTACAAACGAGGGGCGAAAATCCCGGCTATCCGCAGTGGCGCCGCCACCGCGTTCAACGGCCGCGTTACCAGCGCACTCGCCGACCGCGGATTTTCCGGCTATAGTTGTGTCCTGGATTCGCGGCGCCACGCCAGGGCGACAGCGCAGGTGGGAACCGCAGTGGCGCTTGAACGTTCAATCTCGGGTTTCTTCGTGAGGACCAAACATGATTAGATCATCCATGATGGCCGCCACCGCGTTTCTGGGTTTCGGTGCCCTGGTCGCGTCGACCTCCACCGCTTCGGCGGCGATCGCCTGCAACGCCGAGGGCGTCTGCTGGCACGTCCCCCGCGCCTACGCTTACGCCCCAGCCTATGGCGTGGTTGTCCACCCCGACCATTGGCGCTGGGGCCCGAGCGAGCACTTCGTATGGCGCGAACACCCCGGCCGCGGCTTCTGGCGCGGCGGCGTGTGGGTCAAGTTCTAAGCCTGCCTGACCAAGGCGTAGTCTGAGCCGCCGGCTATCCCCGTCCGTCAGCGGACGTCGGATAACCGGCGGCAAAGGCGCGCGTCAGTGTGCCGCGACGACCGTGTAGGTTCCCTCGCCGGCGAAGCTATCGTAAAAAGTCCCCTTACCCCTGCCGCTCCCGAAACGCAGGGCGCCGTTATATGTATCGGTCAGCGTGCCGAGGCTGCCTGCCGCAACGACGCAGGTGAGCGAGAGCGACCCGCTCCGATCCACGCTCCCCGGCTGCAACGTGCAGGTGTCGGTGTCGAACATCGTGATAGTGCCGGTGAGCGCGCCGTGCTTCCGCGTCAGCGTCGCCGGGAACACGTAGGTGCCCAGAGGAACAGTGACAGTAAAAACCAGATTGATCGTCTTGCTACGCGGGTGGGCAACGAACCGATCCGCGGCGCGCGCGGCGCCCTGGCTCGCGAGCAAGGCAAGACCGCCGCCGACCAGCGCCCACCGGCGAGCCAGACCAGAATGGTTCATCTGAGTTCCCTCGGGCTAGCCGCACTCGAGAACGAAACATTACCATTATTACCGCAACGTCAAGCCCCGGGCGCACCGGCGGGGCATTCCGTGCCACAAACCGCCGGTCGCGCCCTCCCGCGCCGTCACCAGTAACGCCAGTACCCCCGGCGCCAGCCATGCCGATGCACCCACCGCCGATGCCAGTAGCGCCTGCCGTGCCAACGCCAGTACACCGGCTGCACCGCGGTTTGTTGCGTGACGACACTGCCATCCCTCGCGACAGCGCCGACCGACACCGCCGCGCTCGCCGGCGAAGTGCTGAGAATGGTCGCGCCCACCACCACCGCGCCAAAAGTGACAACCCAACGCATTGTTCGCGTTCCTCCGTTAAGGCGGCACCTTGGATCGCAGCGGCAATTCAGTCCACCCGCATCGCGCACCCAGGCGACCAGGCGACCGCCCGGCATGCCAAAGCGCCCGAACGCCGGATCGGTTCCCCGCCGGCCAGTCATCGAACCGCAAACGTAGCTGATACCAACTGCCGGAAATCTTGACTCCTGCGGCCGTGT
>JAATGE010000346.1 GCA_015654825.1 Rhodospirillales bacterium | reverse complement strand
TGCAACGCTCGGCGGCGACGCTGCGGCAGGCCGGATGTAGTGTGATCGTGCGCATCAATACCCCGTTGCGGCTGGCCATTGACGACATCGCGGCCGCCTGCGCCGCCGGCGTCGATGCCGTCATGGTACCCAAAATCGAGGATGCGGCGCGCCTTGCCACGCTCGCCGACATGCTGGCCGAATACGAGGCCGACCGGCACGAAGCCGCGGAAACCGCCATGCTGGCCCTGATCGAAAGCCCCGCGGCGCTGGATCGCCTGGCCGCCATCGCCGCGGCGCCACGCGTCATCGGCCTCGCGCTGGGCAGCGAGGATTTCGCACTGACGCTGGGCGTGGAGCCGACGGCCAAAAGCCTGGACCTGCCCTGCCGCCAAATCGCGCTCGCCGCCGCGGCGCGCGGCCAGATGGCGCTTGGCCTGCCGATTTCGCTCACGGAGTTCCGTGACCTGGAGGCCTACGCGGCGGCAGTGGCGGCAGCCCGCGCCGTGGGGATGACGGGCGCCTTGTGTATCCACCCGGCGCAGGTCGGGCCGGTTGCCGCCGGTTTTCGTCGGGCGCCCGCGGAAATCGCCGCGGCACAGGCGATCCTGGCGGCATGGGACCGCCCGGACCGCGGCGGCCGCATGGCGATCAGCGTGGCGGGCCGCATGGTCGACCTGCCGGTCGTCAAGCGGGCCCGCCGCACCCTGCAAGCTGCCGAAGCCATAACGACGAGGTCCGGAGATGAGCATGCGTGACACCGTGATCTGCGACCCGATGCGGACCGCGGTCGGCCGCTTCGGCGGCCAGTTTCGCGACCTCTCGGCACAGCAGCTGGGGGCCGCCGTCGTTCGGGGGTTGCTGGCGCGCACCGGGCTGCCGGCCGCAATGGTGGAGGATGTGCTGTTCGCGCAGTGCTACCCCAGCATGGACGCGCCGGCGCTCGGGCGCGTCGTCGCGCTCGATGCCGGACTGCCGATCGAAGTCGCTGGCCTGCAGATCGACCGGCGCTGCGGGTCCGGGCTGCAGGCCGTGATTTATGCAACCATGCAGGTGGCAACCGGCGCCTCCGACCTGGTGCTGGCCGGTGGCGCGGAATCGATGAGCAACGCGCCCTTCTACAGCACCGGCGCGCGCTGGGGCATCAAGGGCGATGGTGTCACCTTTCATGATGCGCTCGCGCGCGGGCGCGTCACGGCCGGCGGCGTAAACTATCCGGTGCCGGGCGGCATGTTGGAAACCGCCGAGAATTTGCGCCGCGAATACGCAATCCCACGTGTGGAGCAGGACGAATTCGCCTGCCGCTCGCACACGAACGCGGTGGCGGCACAGGCGTCCGGCCGCTTTGCCGAGGAAATCGTGCCGATCATGGTGCCCAGGCGGAACGGCGAGGTCGCCGTCGAATTGGACGAGCATCCGCGTGCCGACACGACCATGGAGAGCCTGGCGGCGCTGCGGCCGATCCTGCTGAAAAGCGACCCCGCCGCCACCGTCACGGCGGGCAATGCCAGCGGCCAAAATGACGGCGCATCCGTCTGTATCGTCACGACGGCGGCGAAAGCGGCGGAACTCGGTCTGCGGCCTTACGCGCGGCTGAAATCCTGGAACGTGGCAGGCGTGCCGCCCGCCACCATGGGCATCGGCCCGGTGCCCGCCACCGCGCGCGCGCTGGAGAAGGCCGGGCTCGCCCTCGCCGATATCGATCTGATCGAACTCAACGAGGCATTTGCCGCTCAGGTGCTCGCCTGCACACGCGCCTGGAAACTGGCGCCGGCCGATTTCGAACGGCTGAATGTAAATGGTTCCGGCATTTCACTCGGCCATCCCGTGGGCGCCACCGGCGGTCGCATCCTGGCAACGCTGCTGCACGAAATGCATCGGCGCGGCGCGCGCTACGGCCTGGAGACAATGTGCATCGGCGGCGGCCAAGGGCTTGCCGCCGTGTTCGAGCGCGTTGCGTAAAGGCCAGAGACGATAGAAGGCCAGGGGCTCTGCCCCTGGACCCCGCTGGGGCCTTAGGCCCCAGACCTCAATTTTATTTGTTCCGAGTGGGACATCGACACCGAGCACCTTCGCGCGCCCGGTGGATTGTGCAGAACATTCCCGCCGCGCAGCGCTAACGCCAGCGGCGGCACGCCGACGGGGGTCCAGGGGGCGGAGCCCCTGGTCGGCGAAGCCATTCAACCTAAACCCGCTTGCGCTCCAGACCTTGCCTACTGCCACAACTCCCATCTGTGAAATGCTTTCCGTATAGCGGGACAAACCGGCCTCATCGCCGTTGACTGCCTCCAAAATTTCTGGAATACGGAACGCATTGCGTATACCAGTCTGTCCGGGAGGCGCTGACCGTGGATGACAACGTGGTGGAGATCGGCTTCGACCGGATTGAGGATGCCATCGCGGCGATCGCCGCGGGCGGCATGGTTGTTGTTCTGGACGACCGCCACCGCGAGAACGAAGGCGATCTGATTGTCGCCGCCGAGTTCGCCTGCGCCCGGACGATGGCGTTCATCGTGCGCCACACCACCGGCATTGTGTGCGTGGCACTGCCTGGCGAGCGGCTCGATGCGCTTGGCTTGCCGCCCATGGTCGCGGCCGGCACCGACCGCCACCAGACGGCCTTTTCGGTCACCGTCGACTACCGGCACGGCACGACCACCGGCGTTTCGGCATCGGACCGGGCGAAGACCGTGGCGGCACTGATCGATCCCGCGACCCGCCCGGATGATTTGACGCGGCCCGGCCATATGTTCCCCCTGCGCGCACGGCCGGGCGGGGTGCGCGAGCGCCGCGGCCATACCGAGGCGGCCGTCGATCTTGCCCGGCTTGCGGGTTGCGCGCCCGCCGGTGTGCTGTGTGAGATCGTCAACGATGACGGCAGCATGGCGCGCACGCCCGAGTTGCTGCGTTTCGCCCGCGCGCATGCCCTGCCGATCATAACGATCGCCGACCTGGTGCATTTCCTGCAGCAGGGCCGCGACCGGCGCCAGGCCGTGCTGCCCGCTGCGCGCTGCGCGCCAATGTCGCAGGCCTCCTGAGCCAGCGTCGCCAATAGTCATAACGGGGAGCACGCCACGATGTTCATGACCGCATTGCCTGAACGGCACGAAATCGCCGGCGTCACGCTGGAATATATCGTGAAGGGGCAGGGGCAGCCGATATTGTTCCTGCACGCCGGCCACGGCGTCGACGCCGACGACCCGCTGGTGGCGCTGCTGGCGCGGACGCACCGTGTCTATGCCGTGTCGCACCCTGGCTTCGGCGCCTCCACGCTGCCGGTGTATGTCACGACGGTTGATGACCTCGCCTACATCTATCTCGACCTGATCGAGGCGCTCGATTTGCGGGACGTGGTGCTGGTCGGCGTTTCGTTCGGCGCTTGGCTGGCGGTGGAAATCGCCACCAAGGGCGCGACGCGCATCGCCGAACTGGTGCTGATCGATGCGGTCGGCGTGAAGCTGTCGGATCGTGAGACGCGTGACATACTCGATATCTATGCGACCACGATCGAAGAAATCCCAGCGCTTTACTTCAAGGATGAGGCTCGCGGCCGCGCCGTGATGGGCGATCTCGACTTCAGGGCGATGAGCGAGGATGCGGTGACGCGCTTCGCGCGCAACCGTGAGGCAATGGTGCTGTTCGGCTGGTCGCCGACCTTGTACAATCCGAAATTGCCGAGCCGGCTGCATCGCATCACGCAGCGTGTGCTGCTGCTATGGGGCGCCGACGACAAGGTGGTTTCGGTGGATTACGGACGCCGCTATGCCAGGGCCTTCCCCGATGCCCGGATCGAGGTCATCGATGATGCCGGTCATTACGGGTATTTGGAACAGCCCGCTGCCTTCGCGGCGCGCATTTCGACCTTCCTTGCGTTGCAAACAGTAAACGCCTGAAAGCTTCGGCGGAACCAGGTTTTGGGGAGAACGACCAGTGAAGTTCTGGCATTTCAGCGAACAATCGATGCATCCGGCATGGGACCATATCGATGGCCCCACCAAGGTCGTCGTCGATAATCGCTTCTGTGATCCGCAGGTCGCGCACCGGCTCTACAACCGCTACCTCGACGAATGGATCGTGGCCGATCAGCTCGGCTACAACATCTTCGTCAACGAGCACCATGCCTCGGCGAACTGCATGTCGGCATCCTGCCTGCTCACGCTGGCGATCCTGGCGCGCGAGACCAAACAGGCGCGCCTGCTCTGCCTCGGGGTGCCGGTCACCAACCGTTCAGATCCCTATCGTGTCGCCGAAGAGCTGGCGATGGTCGACGTCATTTCCGGCGGGCGGCTGGAGATCGGATTGGTCAAGGCATCGCCGTTCGAGCTGGCGATGTCCAACCAAAGCCCGGCGCGCATCATGGAGCGCAATTGGGAAGCGCATGATTTCATCGTCAAGGCGCTTACGCATCGCGGAAAACCGTTCAGCTGGGAAGGCGAGTTCTTCAATTACCGCAACGTCAACATCTGGCCGCGGCCATTCCAGGAGCCGATGCCGCCGATGTGGATCACCGCGTCCGGTCCCACAACCGGCCGCAGGGTCGCCGAACTTGGCTCTGTGTGCGCTACCTTCTTCAATGGTGCCGGCACCAAGCCGCTGTACGACGCCTACAAGGAAACCTATCTCAAGACGCACGGGCGCCCCGCATCGATCGACCGCTTCGCGTATCTGGCGATCATGGTGTGCGGCCGCACCGCGGCGGACGTAGACACGCGCGTGAAGAAGGTGAAGGCGTATCTGGAAGTGCAACCGCGCACGCCAAAGGCCTGGAGCAATCCGCCTGGCTACGAAACTGTTGAAGCCAACGCGGGGGCGCTCAGGATGGGCAAGACCGGCCGGGTCAATTTCGGCTTGCCGCAAAATCCATCGCTACAGGACATGGCAGATGGCGGCATCATGTTCGCGGGCACGCCCGACCAGCTGTACGATCAGATTTCCAGTTTCAGCGATCGGGTCGGTGGGGTAGGACAGCTCCTGATGCTGGCCCAGGCCGGCCACCTGTCGCACGAGGAAACCGTGGATAGCATGACGCTTTTCGCGCAGGAGGTGGCCCCGCGGCTACGCGACTACGCGGCCCACAAGGATCAGGAACTGGTTCAGGCCGCGTGAACGCGACGGTCCATCGGAGTTCAACAAAGCACGAATAATAGCGCGGAGACTGTCCATGCTGCGGGAGAGTGTCAAAGAGGTCGGCGTGGAACGCCGCGAGTATGAAATTGGCGTCGAGACCAGGGAAATGGTCTCCGATGCCGAGGTTCGGCATTTCAAGGAAAACGGGTTTGTCATCCCGGCCGCCGGCCTGCGCGAGGACGATGCCCGCGAGATGCGCGAAACCATCGAACGCATTCTGATCGACAATCCGGATTGGCACGGCATCGTGCGCATGCCGCATATCCCGCTCCGCGAGGGCCAGATCGAAGGCCTGATCGGGGGCGAGGATCTGTTCCGGTTCGCCATCCACCCCACCATAATCGAAGCCGCCCGCCGCCTGATCGGACCGAACCTGATCCTGTGGGGCGGCGAGATTTTCGCCAAGCCGCCCGGCATCGGCAAGCGCACGCCGTGGCACCAGGATTGCTACAATCCGGCGGTCAAGCCCGGGCCTGGAAGGGACCGGGCGCAGAGCGCGCAGGTCTGGATCGCGGTGGACGATGTCGACGCAACGAATGGCGGCCTGCGGTTCATCGCCAAGAGCGGCCGCGAAGGGCGCCTGGATCACGCGAAATTGCAGAACGCGGCCGACCTGCTGAACTTCGAAATCGATACGAGCGGCTTCGATCCGCGCGACATGGTCGATTCGGTGCTGCCCTCGGGCCATTTTTCGGTGCACGATCTGTATGTCGTGCACGGCGCCAACGCCAACGTTTCCGGGCGCCGCCGCATCGGGCTGACATTTCACTACATGGCTGCCGAGGATATTTACGACCGCAGTTTTGGCGATTCCATCGGCTCCGGCCGCGACAAGCCGGCACCGCTGGCGTCGCGGCCGATCTGGCTCGTACTGGGCGAGAACCAGGTTGAGCTGAACGACTTCATCACCGGCCACCAGAACCTGCAGGATCTCGACGAACTGGCCGAAGCCACCCGCCGGCGCCTCACCGCAAGGCTCGGCTAAGGCCGCATTCAAGAAAGGCCAGGGCTCTGCCCTGGACCCGTCACGCGCCAGCGTGCTCCGCACGACGGGGCCTGAGGCCCCAGACCCCC
>JAATGE010000058.1 GCA_015654825.1 Rhodospirillales bacterium | reverse complement strand
GTCTCCGCCGTCGGCGTCGGCTTCGATGTCGTGCAGCTCCCTGCCCGGGCCGCCTGCGGCATCGCGACCGCCGCGGCCATGGCGGCAATACACGCGAAAGTTGCACCTTCACTACGTTTTGCAAGCGCTTGCATCGGCCGTGTCCTCTCTATCGGTTTGGCCAACGCTACAGCCCGCCCCCGAACCTAGCAACCGCCTCCCTGTGGATAACTGCAATTCACGCTCAGCCACCGCGGTTCGCGCCCGCGACGCCAGCCCCCCGCCTTCGCCGTTCACCACAACAAAATTGGGGTCTGGGGCCTAAGGCCCCAGCGGGGTCCTAGGGGCAAAGCCCCTAGCCTTCCATCGAAACACCCCCCCCTACAACCCGGCTTCAAGCACCACCTTGCCCGCCGGATGTTCCGCCTCCAGGAACCGCTGTGCGTCCGCGGCCCGATCGAGCGGAAAACATCTCGCAATGACCGCCCTCACCTGGCCCGCATCGATCAGCACGCCGATCTCGGACAAATCCGCGCCGCTCTCCTCCACGGTATAACGCACACCGCGCGCGCCCCCCTCGGCCGCTTTCTCCCGCGACGGCTGCGTCAAGGTCGAAACCAGGATGCCTCCCCGCTTCACCACGCTCCAGGACCGTTCCTGCGTTTCGCCACCGATCAGGTCGAACACCATGTCGACGGCGTCGACCTCGTCTTCGAAACGCCGCGCCTCGTAATCGATGACCTGATCGGCGCCGAGCCCGCGGACGAAGTCGGCATGCTGTCCTGAAACAGTCGTCGCGACATAGGCGCCCTTCGCCTTCGCGAACTGTATGGCAAAATGGCCGACGCCGCCCGATCCGCCATGGATCAACACGCGTTGTCCCTGCTTGAGGCCACCGTGTCGAAACAGTCCCTGCCATGCCGTCAGCGCGGCAAGCGGCACCGCTCCGGCAACGATCGCGTCAAGCGATCTTGGCCTTGGCGCCGCTTCATCTTCCCTGATCACCACGTATTCCGCATAACCGCCGCGCTCGATCCGCGGCATCGCCATCAGCCGGTCGCCTTTCGCGAACCGCTCCGTCGAAGGCCCGCATTCGACAACTTCGCCCGAGACATCCCGCCCCAATATGTAAGGCAACTTGTCTTCCCGCACCGCCGGATATTTTCCCGCGCGTATCTTGTAATCGACAGGATTAACCCCCGCTGCCGCAACCTTAACCAGCATCTCCCGTTCGCCTGGCGTCGGAATATCGACAGTCTCCAGATGCAACATCTCCGGGCCACCGAATGCCGCGATCCGAACAGCCTTCATCGACCTTACCGTTTCCATGTCGATCCATCTCCGTAACCGGCCATTTGCCGAACCCGGCACCCGCGTTGTCCCCGCAAAATACCCGGGCGCTCGCTAAAACCCGCCCGCATGGCGGCCGTTCCCGCAATTCGCGGTGTCGCAACCCCGCGAGCAGCGCTCCGCCCAACTCCGGTTGACAACCTAATCGTATTAGGCCATATCCTAACCACCCTACACCACGCCCCGGTCCGGCAGGCCAACTCGCCCAGGTACCCCCGATGAAGACAGCCCCCTCCAAAACAGCCGCCAAACCACCCGCCCGAAAGCTCCCCGCATCCACCACGCACGTGGCAAAAGTCGACCTCGATCGCATCCGCCAGGAAGCCGCGACACTGGCGAACCGCCAAGGTCTGGACCGTCTGTCGATGAACGAACTCGCCCTCGCGCTCGGCATCCGCCCGCCGTCGCTCTACGCCCATGTCAGCGGCATCGATGCGGTCAAGCGGCTCCTCGCGCTGCACGGTCTCGCCTTGCTGGATGAGCGCGCAGGCCGCGCCGCCATCGGCAAGGCGGGCCCCATGGCCGTGCGTGGATTGCTGATGGGCTATCGCGAATTTGCCCGCGCCAACCCCGGCGTCTATGCCGCGACGATCCCCACGCCGCCGCCCGAAGACACGGAATGGCGCGCCGCCCAGGACCGGCTGATGACAACTTTTACCGCCTGCCTCGAAGCCTATGCGCTGAACGAAACGGATCTGGTGCACGCGCTGCGCGGCCTGCGCAGCCTCGTGCACGGCTTCGTTGCCATGGAAACCTCCGCGGCCTTCAAGAACCCGGTCAGCCGCGACGAGAGTTTTGCCTGGCTGATCGACAGTTTTCTTGCCTCGCTCGGCAACCGCGCCCGCATCGCCAGCGGCGGCGCAACATGACCGCTGCATCGACGTTGCGCATCCGGATCGGCAGCCGCGGCCTGATCGTAGCCCCCGGCGCCTATGACGCCGTACGGCGTTTCAACCCGTGGCGCATGGCTTTACCACGCCGCTCGATCGCGACGCCGTCATTGCCAAATTCCGTGCCCTCACCGCCGGAATCGCCCAGCCAACCCGGCTCGATGAAATCGTGCAGCGCGTGCTCAATCTCGACGCGGAGCCCAACACGGCAGCGCTAATCGGCCTTCTCGCCGATCCGGTCGCACCTCCCTTCGGTTGATTCGACGTTTGCATCGGGCGAGCTTCCCCGGTCATGGAGTCCGCAATGGAATATCTCGCCTGGTTTTTCGCTGGCGCGTTCGGCTGCAACGCCATTCCGCATCTCTGCGCCGGCCTGCGCGGCGAACCCTTCCCCAGCCCTTTTGCAACGCCGCGTGGTGTGGGCAATTCCTCGCCGCTGGTGAATTTTCTCTGGGGCGGCGGCAACGCCGTTGCGTGCGCCGCCCTGGTGTCCCTCCGCCCGTTTGCGTTCGGCGCCAACCTGCCCAGCCTTGCGTTTGTTGCTGGCGCTTGCGCGCTAGGTGTCTACCTGTCGCACCATTTCGGCAAAGTCCGCCAGTCCAAGTAAGGACCAAAATAACAAAAGTTTTTTGGTTCTTTTTTTCAAAAAAGAACAGACTTCTTTTTGAAAAAAGAAGCAAAAACTTGGTTCATTGACCCTCGGAAGACGCGATCCGCCCTTGAGCCGATCGGCAAACTCGGACACAGAGAGCCGCATGGATAGAACGGGCGGCAGCCAGGGCGCGATGCAACGACCGGTGGCAATAGACAACAATCGCGCGAACTGGCGCGCCTGGGCCCTGATCCCTGTTCTTGCCGGTTCCGGCTTTGCCGGCCTCGGCTATGAAATCGTCTGGACGCGCATGCTGAGCCTGGCGCTCGGCACGGAAATGATGGCGGTCCTCGGCGTCGTCGCCGGATTTTTCGGCGGCCTCGCATTGGGCGCCTTCGTTTTGGACAGGCCGATCCGCCGCGCACACTCGCCCCGCGCCGCCTATGCGCTGCTCGAAGCGGTGATCGGCGCCTGGGGCGCCATCAGCGTTTTCGTGCTGCCCGCCGCCGGCCGGGCGCTGCCGCCGCTGCTGGGCACCCATCCGGCTCCCGCGCTGCTGTGGGCCGCCGGGTTCGCATTGCCCGCCCTCGTGCTGCTGCCGGCAACAATCGCCATGGGCGGCACACTGGCGGCGCTGGACCGCATGATGGTGCTGGCCGGCGGCAATCCCCGCGTCACCGCCGGCGTCTATGGCGGCAACACCGCCGGCGCCGTCGCCGGCACCCTGGCTGCGGCGTTCGTTCTGCTGCCGGCGTTCGGCCTGTCGGGAAGCCTGCTGACGCTGGCAGCTTTGAACTTCATATGCGCGCTCGCCGCCCTGGCATTCGGCCCGCCCGGAAAATCGCTGCCCCAGGCGCCCGATAGGCAGCGGATGCTCGGCACGCGCCCGGGCGAAGCACGTCTCGCGGCAACCCTGTTCGCGACCGGCCTGCTCGGCGTCGGCTTCGAAGTCATCGTGGTCCGCCTCGCAGCGCAAGTGTTGCAGGACACGATCTACACCTTCGCCGGCCTGCTCGCCGCCTACCTGCTCGGCACCGCGGCGGGCGGCATCGCATGGCAATTCGCCGGGCCCCGGATACGCGCCGCCAGCGCAACCTGGCTGCTGGCATCAACATCCTTCGCATGCCTCGCCGCGGCCTGGCTGACCCCTTCCATCGCCCACATCGCCGACGCGGCCGCCACATGGGGCATCGCCGGCGAACTCGCGGTAGCGATGGCCCTGCTGCTGCTGCCATCCGCCGCGATTGGCGCCCTGTTCAGCCATCTCGCCCAATCGGTCCGCGATCGGAATGGCTCGCCCGGCTGGGCAGTCGGCGTCAACAGCCTCGGCGCGGCCATCGCTCCAGCAGCGGCCTCGCTGATACTCATTCCGGCGTTCGGCGCGTGGGCCGCGTTATTGCCGGTCGGGCTGGGATACCTGGCGCTCGTCCCATGGCGCCGCTCCGCCATCGCCTGGGGCACGGTCCCTGCGCTGCTCGGCATCTTCCTGGTTTTACATCCGGCGCCGTCGCTGGTCCGGGTGCCGGAAGGCGGCGCGCTGATCGCCATGCGCGAAGGGCCAATGGCCACCGCGAGCGTCGTCGATGACGCATCCGGTGCGCGCTACCTCGAAGTGAACGGTCATTTCCGCATGGGCGGCACAAGCTCGATGCGGTCCGATTATCGCCAGGCAATGGTGCCGCTGCTGCTGCACGCCGCACCGCATACGGCGCTGTTCCTCGGCGTCGGCACCGGTGCCACCCTGGTCGGCGGCGCACAGATGCCAGGCGTCAACGTGCACGGTGTCGAATTGTCGCCCGAAGTAGCGGCCCTGCTGCCGCGCTTCGCCGATCCGAACGCAGGCCTGGCCCCGCCGGTAACCGTCGCCGACGCACGGCGCTACGTCGCCGCCGATAATCGCCAGTACGACATGGTGATTGCCGATCTGTACCACCCCGCGCTGGATGGCAGCGGCGCGCTCTACACCACCGAGCACTTCGCCGCGATTCGCAATATCCTGGCGCCCGACGGTATTTTCTGCCAATGGCTGCCGCTGTACCAGCTTGATCTGCCGTCGCTGCGCACCATCGTCCGCAGCTTCCTCGCCGTGTATCCCCAGGGCTCGGCATGGCTCAACCATTACAGCGTCGCGACCCCGATGCTCGCGCTGATCGGCGCTCGTGGCCCGCTGGTGATCGATCCGGCCGCGCTGGCGGTCCGCCTGACCCAACCCGCATCGGCCCGCGTGCTCGCACCGGTCGGTCTCGCACACCCGATCGATCTGCTCGGTCAATTCGTGGCCGGCCCAAAAAGCCTGGCGGCATTCGCCGGCGATGCGCCGCTCAACACCGATGATTTTCCCGCCGTGGCGCTCGATGCACGGCGAAACGTCCGCGCGCTCGATGCACCTCGCGCAGCGCTGCTGCTGACGCTGATCGGCGCGGTGCATCCTGATGCGAGCGAAATCCTCGCCGGCGGCGCCATAGCCGAATGGGCCCCCCGTTTGAATGCCTACTGGCAGGCCCGCGATCGTTTCCTGCAAGCCGGTGCATCGCTGCACGGCGCGCCGCGCGGCATGGCCCTGGTCGATGCCGCATCGCCAGGCCTGCTCGACACCGTTAAACTCAGCCCGGAATTCGATCCCGCCTACCAGCCGCTACTCAGCATGGCCCGCATGCTCGCCGCCGACGATCGCGCGGCATCGGCCCGGCTGCTGCATCAAATCGATGCGGCGGCACCTTCCCGTCCGGAAGCACGCGACATGATCACCGAACTTGGATTACCGTGAATGAAGGAAGGCCAGGGCTCTGCCCTGGACCCGCTGGGGCCAGTAGGCCCCAGACCCCATTCATTGCGGGGAACGACGAAGCCTGGACAGTTACGTCTGGTACTGGCTTCGCCGGGGAGCCGATGTGGGCCGCCCCGCCCCACCGCTGAACCCGGTGTCGATACCAATCTCGAAACAAACAAAATTGGGGTCTGGGGCCTAAGGCCCCAGTGGGGTCCTAGGGGCAAAGCCCCTAGCCTGATCTTTCCTTCTACCCCACGGTCACATTAAACGCGATCGAGTGCCGTTCGCCGGCGCCATCGTGTGGATGCACCATGTGCTGCAGCCAGGACGGGAAAACCAGCATGCATCCTGGCCGCGGCGTAAACAGGCAGCGCCGCTGAAGCATCGATTCAGCAGCATAAACCATGCCGGCCGCCGGCCGCGGATCGAAAAATTCGATTTTGCCGGCAAGCGGCGGCACCGCATTCGGCTGCCGATCCGCCGGCTCGGGCACGCCGGTCAGATAATACACCCCCGACCAGGTCGCGTTCGGGTGGTTATGCGGTCCGTTATAATCGCCGGCGCGAAGGATATTGGCCCAGCCGTCGATCTTGAAATGATATGCGCCCGGCGCCATCAGGCGCCTGGTCAATTCAATTACCACGGTGCGGATCCGTTCGCGCAAGGTGGCCAGCGCCGGCACTTCGCCCAGGATGAAGTCCGGCGGCGAATGCCATCCGCCGACATTGCTCTTGCCCACGCCGGGCACCGCCATTTGCGCGGCCGCTATCAGCCCGGCAAGTTCCGTGTTCAGCGTGTCGCTATCGGGCCAGTCGCGGATCACCAACGGCGTCGCGAAAATCATCGAAAAATCGTCGCCGCCCCGCGCATCCGGCGCCGGCGAATTGTCGCGCGCGGGCGTACTCACGGGGTGAAGGTAATACGGTAGCCCCAGCAATCGAGACTGTCCGGAATGGCGTTGAAGGATGCCGTAATCCTCTGCTCGCCCTGATTGCGCGGCACTTCATGGTAGAGATAGCTCGGAAACAGCACCAGGTCGCCCGGCTCCGCGCTCGGCAGAATATATTTGCCGGCATTGTAGGGCCCCATCGAAGCGGTTCTGGTATGGTGTCGGAACGACCAATCGCCCCCGCCGGGCGGCCGAACAAACACGGTCTTGCAGGCCGGGTGCGATGGCGTGAGGTAATAGACGCCGGAAATGAAGCTGTTGGCGTGGGCGTGAAGCGTCTGGCTGCCGCCGGTTTCCAGCATGTTCGTCCACATTTCCTTCACCGTCCAGCGCAGCCTCTCGCCGAACAGCAGGAATCCGAGTTCCTCCAGCTTCGGCACCGCCAGCTCCGCCAGCTTGCGGAAGATCGGGTCCTGCGTTGGATTTGCCACCTCGGAATGAAACAGCTGGTCCGATCGCAGGTTCTTTTCAATCCGCGCATGGCGTATCGCGGCGGCCGCCTCGGCCACCAGTTCGGCCGAAAGAACGCCTTCCGCCCGCATCAGCGGAATCGGAAACAAAGGTTCGACGTGGTCCATACTCACAAATCCAGATTACCCAGGTGCCCAGCTACCTGCCCGAAATGCTCAGGCACCGCAACGTGCTTCTTATATACAAAAGTTTTTGCTTCTTTTTTCAAAAAGAAGTCTGTTCTTTTTTGAAGAAAAGAACCAAAAAACTTTTGTTATTTGCCCCGTCCTTCCTGTTGCGGCTTGTGCGGGGCGGGCAGGCCATGGTGCGGATGGCGCACCTCGTCCTCGGCTTTCGCCGCGTATTCCAGGCAATCATCGAACTCCCCGTTGCCGCCTTCCGCCCCCGCCTGCACCAGGTCGCTATCGGCAAAGCGGCGCGACATGCTGCCCACGGCCAGCTGGTTCGCCAGCACGCGCGCATGCGCGATCGCGGCGCGGCAATTCTCTTTCGTCGGCAGCGTTTCGGCACCCGCGCAGCCGAACACCAAAACCGTCATGCCCAGACACGCCAGGCACGCATATGCCGTCCGTGTAGCTCGCCGCATCGTCATCCAGCCCTCAAAAAACAAGGTCGGCCTATGTGGAATTACCCACAAGGCCGACCCAAAACGCAGGCGTCCGGGCGGGAAAGATTCCCGCCCGGCACTTAGGCCTTAGAGGTGCTTCTTCGACTTCAGCGTCTTGGCGAGCAGTGCGTTCTTCTCGACCTGCAGCGTCGGGTAGTTCGCAGGGCGAACGAAGATCGGGTTGGCGTAGAACCAGAGGTTGGAATACGCCTGCACGTCGTAAGTAACGACCTTCTGGCCGTTGCCGTTGACGTCGAGGTGGGCCGGGCAGGCAGGGTCGGTGCAGGGCACCAGCGCGTTATCCACATCGATCAGCGGATTCCCCGACGCGTCGGTCACATTCGGCGTGGCGACAGGGACGTTCGTGCCGCGTGCACGAATGTAGAACGGCGTGGCCGGTGCCGTGAAGGTGGTCTTGAACACCAGCGAGATCGAGCCGTCCGCGTTGATCTTGATGCGCTTGCCAGCCGCAAGCGGAAGCTGGCGGGCGATGGTCGCGCTGGGGTTGTAAACGATCGAGGCACCGGCAACACCGCCGGCATTCGGCACCGCGTAGCCCGGCTCGCCCGGACCGATCAGGCCGGTGATCGCGCCGGTGATCAGATCGATATGGTCAAGCACCGGACGGTTCAGCGGCTGCTTGATCCCATCCTGCAGCAGCAACGGGTTATTGAAGCTGTACGGGCTGTGGTTCGAAGCCGGCAGCGTCAGCTGCATGGTGTAGGTGATGACTTCGCCGGGATTGACGACCAGCGTGCCGCCCATCGTTACGGCCTTGCCGGAACCGGCGCGCGCCGTGATCTTGAGGTCGGAGCCGATAAGGTCGCCGTTGACCGAATAGGAGTTGCCCGAACGCATGCCGTCGATGACGTCCTGCGCCGTGGTATGGTCGACGACGGTGCCATCGGATTTCTGCGCGACATACAGCTTGGTCATTTCACCAGGCTGGAAGTCGGACGTCGTGTTGACCGAAGTCGCCGGGAACACGCCGCGGTTATGCCAGTCAGAGCTCACGTAGATGAAGGAGTTGCGTCCCTCGCCCAGCAGCCCGTCCCACAATCCGCCGACCTTGGCCGTGTAGATGCCCTGCAGGCCGTAGGTGCCGCCACCGACCGCGCCCGTGGTGTAGGAGCCGGAGCCGCCGCTGATGCCGCCCTGCGCCATGTGGCCAGGCGATTCGATGCCGAAAGCAACCGTCGGGCCGGCGTTATTGAAGTCGCGGAAATGCTCGATGTTCCAGCCATTGGCGCCGTTCGGGTTGAACGTGCCAGCGCGCTCCGAATGGGTCGGAATGGCGTACGAGGTAACCGGGTAATACGCCTGCAGCCACGATACGCCCTGCACCGCCTTCAGGTGGCCGGCCGTGCCGTTGTTGTCGACGTTGTCCTTGCCGGTCCACAGCTGGTGGCCCTGCGCGTCGAGCTGGCCGATGGCATCGTTATCGGAACGGTCGAAGCGGAACTCGAACTCGGCAACCGCATCGGCGTTCGGCGTGCCGGCCTTCGGGAACTGGCCGGTGATGATCGCCATGTCGGTATGCTCGTGGCCGGGGGTCACCCACTCCAGGCCCTCGATCAGCGTCTTGTTGTACTCGGGAATGCGCGAGGCCAGGATCGGGTATTCGACCTGCTCGATATTCTGCCAGCGCCACATGTTGTTGCCGTTCGGCGTGCCGAGCAGGCTGTTCACCGTGGTGCCCTGAATGGTCTGGCCGAACGTATCGGTCCACAGCGTCGCGCGCGGCGTGCCGTTCGGGTTCGTTGCGGTGCCGTTCTCGGCGCCGAGCGTGCCATTGGGATCGTACGCCGGGTCGCTGAAGCGGCAATCGCGGTTGCCCGAACCGCCATGGTTGCCGATCGTGAACCAGTCCAGCCCGAAATTGGAGCCGCCGGCCTGCGCCTGCCCGGTGCCGACCGCGCGGTCGACGGAGTAGCCAACCGATACGGAACCGTCGGTGCACGTATTATGGTTATGCATGTCGCCGGCAACGTACGGGTTTGCTTGCGCCCCGCCCGCTGCGAGGACCAGCGCGACGGTCGCCGCGGTCTTCATGGTTAAGGTTTTCGTATCAGCCACTGGGCGCTCCTGAATTTGACGAAGAGTAACTCACGGGCCGGCATGTAACAGGCGCCCAACTCCCAGGCGATAGGCAAACAAAGGGCTTTTGATGAAGAGAGCGAGACGGTTTTGTGACAGCGCGTAACCGCCCCCGCCGCCGCATCCCAGTTTTGTGAAGTTTTTGTGACCGCGCCGATTGCGAGGTGACATCGCCCGCCAATCGCTTCACTGACCTGCCCCCGTGAGAACCAGGGCAGCCGGGCAAGCCGTGCAGCCCCGAATGCAAGAGCAGGATATTGAATACTACAGCATTGTTCCGGACGTTCAGGGCCGCGGGCGCCCTGCGCAGCGAAGCCAGCACGGCCGAACGCCAGAGCCGCGATCCCGCCGCCACCGCGTGGCGGCGCACCTGGCAATTCATCCGGCAGGAACCGCTGGTGCATTTCTGCGTCCTGGCCGGCCTCATCTTCGCGGCCGATGCGTGGCTGCATCCACCGGCGAAAAACGACCATGTCATCGTCGTCACCAAGGCGCTGCGCCAGTCTTTCATAGACGGCTTCAGCGAGGATCACGACCTCGTCCCCTCCGCCGACGATTTGCGGAAAATGACCGATAGCTGGATCGCCAGCGAAATACTGTACCGCGAAGGCAAGGCCGCCGGCGTCGATCGCGGCGACCAGATGATCCGCGACCGTATCGCCTACAAGCTGCAATTGCTGATCTTCGACCAGGCCCAGGTCGCGCGCCCAACCCGCCCGCAGCTCGAAGCCTGGTTCGCCGAGAACCACGGCAGGTTCGACGAACCCGAGCGCGTCGGTTTCTACCTGACGCCAGCTACCGACGAGGCAACAGCGCGCCAGCAGCTGCAGGAGATCCTATCGCAACACGAAGACTCCGATCTGCAACAGAAAACCCGCGCCATACTCGGCCGCCCGGTGCAGAGCATCGGTCCCGCGTTCGGCAACGATTTCCGCGACGCCCTGCTCGCCGCCCCGCTCAACCAGTGGGTCGTGCTGCACTCCAAGGAAGGCTGGCACGTCGTGCGCCTCGACTCCCACCGTCCCGGCAAACTCGCGCGCCTCGACGACGTCGTCGATGACGCCTCGCGTATCTGGCACGACGACGCCGTCCGCAAACGCGCCTGGGAAGCCGTCAACCGCCTGAAAGCGGCCTACACCGTGCGCGTCGAGCAGTGACGCCCATGCGTACCGCCTGGGCATTCGTTCTGCTCCTGCTGCTGGGGCTGCTGCCGCTCGCCGCGCGCGCCCATGAAGCGAGCCTCGGCGTGCTCGAACTGCGCGAAGTGCGCGCCGGCGCGTTCGTCGGCCGCTGGTCGATGGAACCGGTCATCGGCGGCGACCGCGTGCAGCTGCGCGTCCCGCCGCATTGCCACCTTGCCCTCCCCGAGCTCAATTGCGGCGACAAAGGTCTCGTCGGCACCATCAGCATCGACAATCTCGGCTTCAACATGTCGGCCGTTATGATCCGCATCGTGCCGATCACCGGCGAAACCCGCAGCTACACGCTGACCAGCGCCAATCCCACGGCAACCATCGCCGGCACCGGCCAGCCGAACCTGCAAAGCTGGCTGGACCTCGCCCATACCTACGTCAATTTCGGAATCGATCATATCCTGCTCGGCGCCGATCACCTGCTGTTCGTGTTCGGGTTGATCTGGATCGTGCGCGGCGGTTGGCGCCTGGTCGAAACGATCACCATGTTCACCGTCGGCCACAGCCTGTCGCTCGCCGCCGCCGCCTTCGGCCTGATCGGCGTGCCGGAACGCCCGCTGAATGCCTGCATCGCATTGAGCATCGTTTTCATCGGCGTCGAAATCGTCCGCGAGTACCGCGGCGAAACCGGGCTGACATCGCGCTATCCCTGGGCCGTTTCGCTGGTGTTCGGCCTGGTGCACGGCATCGGTTTCGCCGGCGCACTGTCCTCCCTCGGCATCGAGCGCCGCGTGCTGCCCGCAGCGCTCCTGTCCTTCAATATCGGTGTCGAAATCGGCCAGCTCGGCTTCGTGCTGCTGGTCCTGGCACTGATGTGGGCCCACCGCCGTCTCAACGCGGTACTGCCGCGCTGGGGAAATCTGATCCCCGCCTACGCGATCGGAACCGTCGCCATGTTCTGGTTTCTTGGCCGGCTGGTCCGCGTCTTCACCCAGGCATGAGAGCAAGCCAATGACAACATCTATGAAACGGTATCTCGCGCGTCCCGGATTGGCGCTCGCGGTCCTGCTGATGCTCACCGGCCACGCCGCCGCGCACACGCAGGTCGGCGTGCCAGGCGGCCTCGCAAGCGGCTTCCTGCATCCGCTGACCGGCCTCGACCACCTGATCGCCATGGTCGCGGTCGGCATCTGGGGCGCGCAACTCGGCATGCCCGCCATCTGGGTGCTGCCGGTCACCTTCCCCCTGGTCATGGCGTTCGGCGGCGTCCTCGGTATCGCCGGCGTTCCGTTGCCGCTGCCCGAAGTATTCATTGCGCTGTCAGCCGTCGTGCTCGGCGCCGCGGTCGCGCTGCGCCTGCGCCTGCCCTTCGCCGCGGCCGCCGTCGTGGTCGGCATTTTCGCCATCTTCCACGGCCACGCGCACGGCGCCGAACTGCCCCACGCGGCGAACCCCCTCGCCTACGGCATCGGATTCGTCGTCGCCACCGGATTGTTGCACCTGTGCGGCATCACCATCGGCACGCTGCTCCGCTGGCCCGCCGGCGAGCGGCTGATCCGCGGCCTCGGCGTCGCGATCGCCACCCTCGGCTGCATATTCCTGTTCCGCTCGCTCGAGGCGCTGGCATGAAGCTGCTGCGCGCCGCGGCACTAGCCGCGGCCACCCTTCTGGTCTCGGCGCCACGCGCCGAAGCCCACATCGTCGGCGCCCGCCTCGGCGATTTCTACGCCGGCGCGCTGCACCCAATGACCGACCCGCAGGACGTCATCCTCTGGGTGGCGCTCGGCGTCCTCGCCGGCTCGCTCGGCGCCACCCGCGGCCGCTGGCTCGTGCTGACCTTCCCGCTCGGCCTCGTCGCGGGGCTCGCACTCGGCATGGCGACCGGCATCACATCGGTCGGAACCCTCGGCGACGCCGTAGTGACCGCGCTGCTCGGCCTGATGCTCGCCGCCGCCGCGCCGCTCCCGACATGGGGCCTCTGCGCCATCGGCGCGGCAGTCGCCCTCATGCGCGGCGCCGTCAACGCCGGCGGCATGGGGCACGAAACGAACGTAACCCTGTTCGCCGCGGGCCTCGCAAGCGCCGGCTACGCCGTCATGACGCTGACCATGGCCGTATCAGTGGCGTTCCTCGCCACCACAACGGCGCAAGCTCAAGGCTGGCGGCCAATCGCGCTGCGCGCCTGCGGCAGCTGGATCGCAGCCGTAGGCCTGATGATGGGCGGCTTTGCGCTGGTGACGTGACGGCAGCGCAGCAGCTAGGATATAAATTATAGAACGAATTCAAACGATTAACTTTAATGGCTTCGCCGACCGGGGGCTCCGCCCCCTGGACCCCCGTCGGCGTGCCGCCGCTGTCGTACGCGCTGCGCGGCGGGAGCCTTCTGTACGGTGTAGCGAGACGTGGATTTGGCGGCGCGCTTCCTACTCGCCCCCGTCCTGCGCACCACGCGCCCGGCGTGACGGGGCCAGGCAGAGCCCCGACTTCCTAATACCAACGCCCTTAAATGTTGACCTGTCAAAGGCCAGGGCTCTGCCCTGGACC
>JAATGE010000488.1 GCA_015654825.1 Rhodospirillales bacterium | reverse complement strand
GATCATGCGCAATGCTCGGGCCGGCGTTAAGCATTTGCCAACTACATTTGTCATTGGGCGGCCGCAGGACGGAACCAAACGCTGCGTCGCAGCGACTTGCGCGGTCCGGCGGCCGGCCTGGGGCGCCCCAATTAACCGGATTTTCAATCGATCTTGCTAGGTTCCACGAGCTTTGGGGGACCAATTCCAGGCTGGGTCCGGCCAATTCCCATTGCATTCCCCGGCGCAAGTGCCGTCGCATTCTTCCGCGCTTGGCTAAAACGGAGCAGGGCTATGGCAGTCGATCTTTCGATGCCGGTACTCGTGGTTGACGACTACAACACGATGATCCGCATCATTCGCAATTTGCTCAAGCAGATCGGGTTCCAGGACATCGACGATGCCGCCGACGGCACCGCCGCGCTCGGCAAGATGCGCGGCAAGCGCTACGGCCTCGTGATTTCCGACTGGAACATGGAGCCGATGACCGGCTACGAGCTGCTCAAGGAGGTTCGCCAGGATCCCGGGCTCACCAGGACGCCGTTCATCATGGTGACCGCCGAATCCAAGACCGAGAACGTCATCGCGGCCAAGAAGGCCGGCGTCAACAACTACATCGTCAAGCCGTTCAACGCGCAGACGTTGCAGAGCAAGATCGAGGCGGTGTTCGGCGAATAAGCCGCGACTTCACCCAACGATAAGGCGCGTCCGGACCACCGGCACGCGCGGCACGCCGCAAACGGCGTCGGCAGGGAGACACGGTCGTGTCCAGATTGAACACCGAGCCTTTTTCCGCGATCTACCGGTTCATCGAAGACAAGCAGGCGGCCGAGACCTCGCTCGCCGACGTGCTGGCGCTCGCCGACATCGCGGCGCGCTCGATGGAGCTTTTCTTCGAGCAGATGGACGGCGCGGTCTATCGCGAGCTGCGCGAGATCGCCGGCTACATCGAGTCGCTCAAGCGCGAGATCGGCGCCCTCAAGGCGAACGAGATCAAGACCGCGCGCATCCCCGCCGCCGGGCAGGAGCTCAGCGCGGTGTGCCAGGCGACCGAAGCCGCCACCAACACCATCATGGAATGCGCCGAGGCCGTGATGGCCGCCGATGCGCACGACCCGGCCGCCTACAAGGCGCTGGTCGAGGACAAGATGATGGTGATCTTCGAAGCCTGCTCGTTCCAGGACATCACCGGACAGCGCATCGCCAAGGTGGTGGAAACCTTGCAGCTCATCGACGAGCGGGTGTCGCGCTTCGCCAAGGCGATCGCCACAAAGGACGCTGCCAGCGCCACCGACAAGGAGCGCGCACGCGAGGACCGCAAGCGCCTGCGGTTCCTCAACGGCCCGCAGCTCGACGGGCCCGAGACCTCGCAGTCCGAGGTCGACACGATGTTTCGCTAGCTACCAGGCAAGCTTCGAAGGTTTTGCCAGGCGCGGGCAGTCCCATGCCCAGGCCGGGCAACTCATG
>JAATGE010000593.1 GCA_015654825.1 Rhodospirillales bacterium | reverse complement strand
ATCTCACCGCGCACGGCGCCGCGTTCCTGACTTACCGCCACATCGACCGCATCGAGGCGGACGACGTGGAGCTGCATAATCTGCGCGCGCTGGTCGATCCGCGATCGTATCCGAACGGCAAGCCCGCCAGCACCGACCGCATGAAGCTGCTCGCTTCCAGCGACGTATATGGCGTTACGCTGCGCGTCGAACCGCCGCCGCCGGCCGACGGCGGCCCGGTGGTGCCGCCGTTCGACATGACCATGCTGCACGCCCACGCGGCTGGCCTCAGCGCGCGCCTGTTTGCGAGCCCCCCCTCGCCCGACTCGTTGAAGAGTCCCGCCTTTGCCGCCGACCTGCTGCGCGCGATCGCCGAAGAGTCCGCCAGCGTCGAGGGCATCAGCGCGCAAATCCCGCGCGCGGGTTCGTTTACGATGGGCACCGATGCCGTAAAGGGCTACGACGGCGGGCGTGCGCAAAGCCTGACGATCGAGGCGATCGGCTGGGTCGGCAGCAACACGCCGGGCTCGGTGTCGCTACAGAAGTTCGCGGCCAGGAACATAGATGCCACGCGCCTGCTCGACCGGTTGCCCGCGCTGGTAGCCGACCCGCAAAAGGCCAGCGCCCAGCTGAATGATTCGGTTCGCTTCGACAGCGTCGAGCTGCGCGGCCTGAAGGCCGACGTTCCGGGCGCGCCGCTGGTGACGCTCGAAAGCCTGGAAAGCAGCAACAAGTACGGCTCCGGCGGCGCCATCACGGCCACCGGCGACATGCGCGGGCTCGCCATCGTCACCACGGGCCGCGCCATCAAGCCAGCGGCGCAACGCATGCTGCAGATGTTCGGCATGGCGGATTTCGCCATTGACGGTTCCGGCCGCAGCCGGCTCGACCCCGCCACCGGAAGGGTGAGCGGCGACGGCGGCCAATTGACGTTCCGCGACCTGGGTACGTTGCATATCAGCTACGATCTCGACGGCGTGCCGCTCGGCCAGCAGGACGCGGCGCACGTGGCGGACGCTTTTCGCGACACCAAGCTGATCGGCGCCGACCTGCGCTGGGACGACGCCTCGTTGACCGGGCGGTTGTTCAAGATGGCCTCGGCGCAGACCGGCAGGTCGGAGCAGGAACTGCGCGCGACGATTTCGCTGAGCCTGCTCGGGCTGGTGGCCATGCTGCCCGACCAGCCGGACGCCGCCGACCAGGTGAATGCGTTCCTGGACGGCCGCCACAGCCTGGATATTTCGCTGGCGCCGCCGGCGCCGGTGCGGCTCGGGGATTTGGCCGCGGTGCCGGTGCCGGAGAAGGCGCATGTGCTGGGTGTGAAGATCAAGGGAAGCTAGTAAGGCCAGGGCTCTGCCCTGGACCCGCTGGGGACAAGTCCCCAGACCCCATTAGCGCTGCGCGGCAGGCTTCGCCGTTCCCCTCAATATTGGGGGTCTGGGGCCTCAGGCCCCGTCGTGCGCAGCACGCCTCCGGCGTGACGGGTCCAGGGCAGAGCCCTGGCCTTCCTAAACCCTTCCCTCACGCCCCTCTCCTAAACCTCCCCCATGACCAACGCTGTGCACGGCGAGTTCTGGCAGCCGGCCACCTTTGTGGAGCGTGGCGTCGCGGTGCCGTTCACCACGCCGATGCTCGCCGGCGCGCGCGCGCGGCGCTTCCAGTCCGGTGTCGAACTGATCGTGCCGAACCCCGCGGGGGTGCGCGGCGTCTACATCGTCGATTGGGCTTCGCTGTCGGACTACTGCCCCGCCACGCTGCACGACGTCATGCTTGCCGAGCGCATCGCCGCGCGCGGCGCCGTCACACCGCAGGACATCCGCGACGCGGCACGCGCCGTCGCCGCCGAAGGGGCCGCCGGCCGAGCCCCCCGCGATGCCGCGCAGGCCGCGGAGGACGACGACCGGCAGCAGCAGCTGCAGACGAAAATCCTGCTGCTGCAGCTTCTGCTCGAGCAGGCCGGCGGCGAGCCCGGGCCGCCCTCGGAGCTGCACCAGCGCGCGTTTGCGGCCATCCTGCGCCTGGCGCCGCGGCCCCGCCGCACCGCCGAAACGATCGCCGACGCGATCGAACGGCTGGCCTCGCTGTACGCGGTGCTCGGCATCGGGCCGGCGCCGGGCCAGGCTCGCTGCCTGCGGCTGGCCAAATCGATCCACCATGTGTTGAACGCCATCAAGGCATTCGCCGACCTCAATCCAGGGCAAACCGCGCTCGCTGCCCTGCTGGTCATGAACACCGCCGATGTCACCCTGTTGCTGGCGCCGCGCATGATCGCCGACGCACATGCGCGTTTGGCCGACATCCCGGCATTGCTGTCCGATTGGGATGAAAACCCGGCCCGCACCGCCGCTTTTCTGGCTCGCGCCGAATGGCTGCTCGACGGCTGGGACCAGATCTGCCTCGTCTGGGAACTGGCGGAGGACGATCGCCGCCGCGCCGCCGTCAGCGAAATGGCGCTGATGGTGCCGGCCATCCCCAAGGAAGCCGGTGACTGGGTCAACCGGCACCTGGACGAAACCGAGCGCCACCGGATGCGCCGGATCGTGCAGAGCTTCGAGGATTGGCGCACCGGCAGCCTGGTGTTCGATCTGATCGCCCGCAAAGAACGCATACGGGCGCTGGCGGCATTAGCGGCCAGGCCCTCATCCTCCAGAAAACGGACCATCCTCTCGTCATTGGTATGAGATATCCAGTCGGCATGCGGATAGAGCTGCTTCTCCTTCTTGTGAAAATACCGGCTAAGACGCATGCCGGACGAATATTCCGCCGGGCTGGTATACTCATGGTAATGGATCAGCAGACGGCTTTTCCGTCCAAATACTTGTTTATACAGCCAGACAGGAAAGGAAGAAAGCGTTTCATAATATAGAATGGACGCCGGTCTTAGCAGGAGAAGAGCGAAAAGGCAACGACAGTAAAAAGAAATATAGCTGATATATCTCGTCATCCCGCTCATTTGCTGAGCAAGGGGAGCAAGCCTTCGGATAGTGATATCCCCTCCGGTCACGGCGAAAAGCTCT
>JAATGE010000612.1 GCA_015654825.1 Rhodospirillales bacterium | reverse complement strand
CCTGGCCGCCGGCATAGCCGGCATCCGTGTCTTGATGGGCCCGCGTGAGACTGAAATATGGCGAGCCGAAGCTGACGCTGTCGATGTGCGTATCGGCGGTGTCGTTGATGTGGCCGTAGCCCGCCGTCAGCGTCGCCGCATCGGCGACCGAGAAATCCGGCAGCGCCAGCGTATTGTTCCACTCGGCGTCGGTGCGGCGCCCATGATAGTGGTCGTCCTCGGTGTCGCCGTTCGGATCCAAAGGATCCGCGGTCACGGTGTAGTGCCGGTCGTCCTGCACGCGCGACAGCAGCAGAGACGTGGTCCAGGCATCGTGCAGCAGGTGGCTGACAACGCCCACACGGCCGGAATAGGTGGCGTCGTACCCGGTGGCATTGCCGCCGTCATAGGTCACCGCGCCCTGCTCGTCGTAGCCATATTTCGAGTCGCGTCCGCGCAGACCGAGCGAAATGCGCGTGCCGGCGATCGGCGTCACGCCGACTTCGATCGTTCCAAGTTTTTCGCGATCGCCGTCCGCCTCGCCCGTGTAGACCGCCTCGCGCGGCGGCGTCTGATCGAAGCCGCGGGTGGAAAATCCTTCGGCGGTGCCGGCAAAATCCCAGATGCCGGTGCTGCCGTCGGCACTCCCGCGTGCCAGGCCGGTGGTGTTGGTGCCACCGGCCAGCGTCAGCTCGCCGTGCACCGCGCCGGCCCGGTGGCTGGTAATCAGGTTGATTACGCCGCCGATCGCGCCGGAGCCGTACAGGCTGCTCATCGGGCCGCGCACGATTTCGATGCGTTCGACATCGTTCAGCGTATCCACGCCGAAATTGAACAGACCGCCGGGGTCGCCGGGATCGTTGACCGGCACGCCGTCGCGCAGCACCAGCACCTGATTGCTGTTGGTGCCGCGGATGAACACGCTGGCAACCGAGCCGGGGCCGCCCGACTGCGCAATGCGCAATCCCGGCACTGCTGACAGTGCCTGCACCAGGTCGGTGTAGCCACGCTGCTCGATCGTCGCGCGGTCAATGATCGTGACGCCGGCCGCGATATCGGCGGCCGCGGTCGGCGTTCGCGTCGCGGTCACCAGGACCTGTTCCGGATCGGGGAGTCGATCCACAGCAGGCGCGATCTGGGCGCTCGCATGGGTGGCGACAGGCAATAACAACAGAAAGAGCGCGGATTTGCGCATCGGTCGAGACTCCGCAGGGCCATGCCGTGCATGGCGGGTTCAGAAGGGCGATTGCCCGCCTGCGGGTAAAAACCCGTTGCCCCGGTGCACCCCGCCCGGAACGCGCGTGCCGTCTCGATACAGGCCGGTCTCCTGGCTCACGACCCGATCCCCGGTTGCTGGAGGGGATCCTGCCGGCCCGCCTTCTCGCCGCGCGATGCGGCAATGGCATTGGGGCCGGCCCTATGGCCGCTTACAGTTGCGGGGGCAGCCGCGGTGTCGCACCGCGTTCCCGTTTCAGCCCTTTCGGGCCACCTGTTTCTGCGCCTGGGTGTACACGCTGCCGGTTCACGCTGAAAGGGCCCGTGCGAAGCACACGACTGTGTGCAGCTGAATTTGACGCGGCGCAGAGGTTTGCCGCAGTGTGCCGCTTTGTGACAGTCGCCGCGTCCCACGACGCGGCAGGCCCTGCGGAGGGGCCGTCTCGGGGGGATATGTCCGTTGCTATTGGCCGCTTCGGCGGTTTCCTGTTCATGAGCCCGCGCGATATCGGACTGTTTCTCCGCAGCGCCCGCACCGACGCCAGCATTGCCAGGATGCGCGCCACCGACGGCGACCTCGCCGCCTTCGACGCCGCCTACGAGGGCGGCGATCCGTGGGCTTCGGCCGATCCGCGCTATGTCTATCAGCGCCGCAAATACGACGTGCTGGCCAGCCTGCTGCCGCCCCGCCGGTTTGCGCGCGCGCTCGACCTTGGCAGCGGCCTCGGGCTGATGGCACGCCGTCTCGCCGCCCATGCCGACGAGGTGGTGGGCATCGATATTTCCGAGGCGGCCGTGGCGCACGCCACCACGGCGCACCGCGATCTGCCCCAGCTCAGCTTCATGCAGGGCGACATGATGGCGCTGCCGGCGGTGCTGGAAGGCAGCTTCGACCTTCTTGTGCTGGCGGATACGCTTTACTACCTGCCGCCACCGCTTACCGATGCCACGCTGAAAGAGGTCGCGCTTCGGCTGGCGCGGCTGCTGCGGCCAGGAGGCGTATGTCTGCTCGCCAACCATTACTTCTCGGGCGCGGACGCCGACAGCCGGCTTTCCCGCCGCATTCACCAGGCTTTCGCCTGGTCGCCGGGGCTACAGGTTACGGCGGAGCATCGGCGACCGTTCTACCTTGTGACGATGCTGGAAAGGCCGGGAGACGACGCCGGACCCATCACGCGCAGCGTCCTCGGTACCTGAGACCCCACGCCCCAGACCTCGTCAGTCGCAACGAACCGGGGGCGATTGATTCCCGCCGCACAGCGCCAACGCCAGCGGCGGCACGCCGTCGGGGTTCCGGGGCCGGAGCCCCTGGCGCTTCGCCCTTCTATTCAGACCGACCATGAGCAGCAGCGCCGCCTCGCGCCAGGCTAAGCTTCGCGTGGTCGGTATCGTCGTGCTGGCGGCCTCGATCGCCGCCACCGTGTTCATGGTGGTGTGGTGGGGTGCCGCGGATATCGGCGCCGCTGTCTGGCGCGCGTTGCCGGCACTGCCCGCGGCGCTGTGCGTGCACGCGGTGCAACTGACGCTGTCCGGGCTAGGCTGGTGGCTGTTGCTGCCGCTGCCCCGGCCTTCGCCGCTGGCGCCGGTTCGCGCGCGCTGGGTGCGGGAAGCGGTGAACACCCTGCTGCCGCTGGCCGGCGTCAGCGGCGCCGTGGCAGCGACCCGCCTGCTGGCGCGGGACACCGGCATGACACTTGCCGCCGCCACAGCCTCGACCACCGGCGATCTTACCTGCGAGGCCGCTGCCCAGGCGCCCTATCTGGCCATGTCACTCGCCGCCGTCGCGCTACTGGCGCCGGGTCAGCTCTCACCCGGACGTGCCGCGCTCGCGGTGCTGCCGATCCTGGCAGGCGCCTTCGGGTTCGTGCTGGCGCAGCGCGCCGGCCTGATGCGGCTGGTGGAGCGGGGTGCCCGCTTTCTCGGTGTCGGCGCCACGATGGAGGGGCTGCATGATGGCTTGATGGCGCTGCACGCCCGCCGCGGGGAGATCGCCAGCGCGCTGGCGGTGCACACGGCGTCCTGGAGCCTCGGTGGCGCCGAGGTATGGGTGATCATGCGCGCCATTGGCCATCCGGTGGGGCCTGGTGCGGCATTCGCCATCGAGGGCCTGGGCATGGCGGCGCGCAGCGCGGGATTTGCGCTGCCGGCCGGGCTGGCCGCGCAGGAAGCCGGGTTTGTGATCGCTGGCGCGCTGTTCGGCATCAGCGCGCCGGATGCCGTGGCACTGTCCATGGTCAAGCGGGTGCGCGAACTGGTAGTGGGGGTCAGTGGTGCCGCGTTCTGGCAGTATTTGCTGTGGCGGCCGCGGTGGCGGCGTTAGGTCCCGCGGACCTCGCGCTGGTGCTCATGGCCGACTGTTCGGCTAGCGTTACGTTCGCGGAGTTCAATCTGATTGCTGGCGGCATGGCGGCGGCGCTGCGCGACGAGCGGGTGGTGCAGGCGCTGGTCGGCGGCCCGCACCAACTTGCACTGCTCAGCGTGGTGCTGTTCTCCGGCGCGAACGCGCAGCATGTCGTGGTGGACTGGACCGCGGTTGGAAATGCGGCGCAGGCCGCAGGCTTTGCCGACGCGGTGGACAATATGCCGCGCATCGCGCGTGCCGGCCTGACCGCCATCGGCAATGCGCTGGCTGCTACCGGCGTCGTGCTCGACCGCGCGCCTGCCAGCGCTACCCGGCGCATCATCGATGTCGCCGCCGACGGCCGCGCCAATGACGGCGTGGCGCCGGCGCCCGTGCGCGACGCGCTGGTGGCGGAGGGAGTGACGATCAACGGCCTGTGCATCCTGCACGAAGAGCCTGACCTGGTCACGAATTTCCGACAGGACGTCATCGGCGGCCCGGGCTCGTTCGTTCAGGTTTGCGCTGACTACAAGGATTTCGCGGAGGCAATGCGGCGGAAGCTGCTGCGCGAGATCGGCGACAAGCCGATCGTGTAAGGGAGTACCGTGGCCCGACCGCGATACGCCGAAAGCGAAGACCGAATGAACAAAAGTTTTTTGGTTCTTTTTTTCAAAAAAGAACAAGAAAAAGCACTTCTTTTTGAAAAAAGAAGCAAAAACTTTTGTTAATTGTTCGTCGTTCGCCGACGTCAGTTCGAGCGGGCGCTGGCGATTTTCAAAGGCGATGGCCCTGGATGAGGGGGGAAGGCGCTCGACGGGCCGCCTGTATCTCGCCTAGCTTCGTGACCCGCATAGCAACGAGCTATGCGCGCTGCACATGGTGGCCACCTGAGCGGCTCCGGCCGGCGGCGTAACGCCGGGGCGCGTGCCGCGAACTATGAGGACGGAATTCGGGGGCAGCGCATCTGCCCGAGTAGGAGAAGCGAACATGAGCACGGAACGGGCGGTTCTCGCCGGCGGGTGTTTTTGGGGCATGCAGGATCTGATCCGCAAGCTGCCGGGCGTGGTGTCGACGCGCGTCGGCTATTCAGGCGGCGAGGTGCGCAATGCCACCTACCGCAACCACGGCAATCATGCGGAGGCGATCGAGATCATCTTCGACCCCGCCCGCACCAGTTTCCGCGCGCTGCTGGAGTTCTTCTTTCAGATCCACGACCCGACCACTCGCAATCGGCAGGGCAACGATGTCGGCGCGAGCTACCGCTCGGCGATTTTCTATACGAGCGCCGAGCAAAAGGCGATCGCAGAGGACACCATCAAGGACGTGGAGGCTTCGGGCCTGTGGCCGGGCAAGGTGGTGACGGAAGTCGCGCCGGTGGGGGATTTCTGGGAGGCGGAGCCGGAGCACCAGGATTATCTGGAGCGGATTCCGAACGGCTATACCTGCCATTTCGTCCGGCCCGGCTG
>JAATGE010000143.1 GCA_015654825.1 Rhodospirillales bacterium | reverse complement strand
TTCTATGGTGACGTCGCATAGGCAGGCGAAGGGCCGCGTTCCCACCACGGCCTCGATGCGGTCAGCGGCCTCGTTCAACCGGCGTTCGTGAATGTCGCTGATCAGTAACCGGGCGCCCTCTTCCGCGGCGCGGCGCGCGACGGAAAAGCCGATGCCGGTGCCGGCGGCGGCGGTGACCAGAACGGCGCGGCCTGACAGCAAATTGCGGGGCTCGGGGTAGGGAGGAAGGCCAGGGCTCTGCCCTGGACCCGCTGGGGCCTGAGGCCCCAGACCCCCATTTGTTGGGGGGATCATGCGGCACCCAGGAGTACATGGGCGACTTGCTCGCGGTGAACCGCGGGCGGATCGAGTAGAGTGGCGCTGCCGCGGGCGCGTTTGAAAAACAGATGCGCGTGGTGATCCCACGTGAAACCTACGCCGCCATGCAACTGAATTCCTTCCGATGCGATGTCCAGATACGCATCGGTGCAGTAGGCGCGCGCGGCTGCGCATGCGGCAAAGGCATCGGGCGACGACTCGACCAGCAAAGTTGCGGCCCAGCTGGCGGCGGAGCGGGCCGCTTCGAGCTTTACTTTCATGTCCGCCATCCGATGTTTCATGGCCTGGAAGGAGCCGATCGGACGGCCGAATTGCACGCGTTGCAGGGAATAAGCAACGACCTCGTCGAGCGTGCGCTGCATGCCGCCGACCTGCTCCGCGGCAAGGGTCGCGGCTGCAAGCGCCAGCGACTTCTCGAGCGCGGCGTCGCCACTGCCGGCGGATCCGGTGCGCAAGGCGGAAATATCAATGTTATCAAAATGAACGTGCGCTAGCGGACGAGTTAGGTCCATGGTGACCAGTTTTTCGACGCGGACACCCCGCGTGCCACGCGGAATTGCCACAAGGCTGATGCCGACTTCCCGCGCGGCGACAACAAACAGATCGGCAATGGCGCCGAACGGAACAAAATGCGCCGTGCCGGTGAGCATACCGTTCGCGATCGTCGGGCCGATGCCATCCGGCAACGGCGTGGCCCGCGCGTCGCGCAGCGCCAGCGTGGCGGTGGCGCGGCCATGTGCGATATCGGCGAGGTGCCGCGTGGCGCCGGCGTGCTGCAAGGTGGCGGCTGCCAGAACGGCGGTTTCGAACCACGGGATCGGCGCCAGAACGGCGCCGAGTTCTTCGGCGACAAGCGAAAGCTCCAACGGGCCGAGGCCACTGCCGCCGTATTGCTCCGGAATGGCCAGGCCGGCAAATCCGAGTTCACCTGCGAACCGCTTCCAGAGACCGGCGTCCCAGTTTGCGCCATTGTCGATTATGCGGCGCAGGTTGGCGAGATTGCATGACTCGCGCAGGAATGCGCGCGCGGTGTCGCCAATCGATTGTTGTTCTGCTGTCAGGCGTGTGGACACGGGGTTATTGTGTGCCGTAAACGGGTTTGGCGGGGCGGCGTGAAGCTAGCAGGCGGTTCACGATGTCGCCGACTTCGCCTGGTGCCAATGTTCGGCCGCGGTCTTCCGACGGGCCATCGGACCAGCCTTCGGAAAGCGACAGTTTTCCGCCGAGCAGTTCAAATACCTGCCCGGTGACGTGGGTGGAATGTTCGCTGACGAGCCAGGCTACCAGCGGCGCGGTGTTGGCCGGTGCGTAGATGTCGAACTGGCCTTCCTTTGGCTGCATGGCGGCGCCGAAGGCGGCCGTGTCTGTCATACGTGTGCGGGCGTTGGGTGCCAGCGCGTTGGCGGTGATGCCGTAACGGCGTAGTTCGGCGGCTTGTACCAGGGTCAATGCGGCGATGCCCGCCTTGGCGGTTGAATAGGCGGATTGGCCGACGCTGCCTTGCAGGCCGGCGCCGGAGGAAGTGTTGACGATACGGGCGTCGATCGGGTTGCCGGCTTTTTGTTGCGCGCGCCAGTAATCCACCGCGTGGCGGCTGGTGCAGAAATGGCCGCGCAGGTGTACGCGCGTGACTGCGTCCCACTCGTCAGGCGTGGCGGAAACGAACATGCGGTCGCGCACGAAGCCCGCGTTGTTCACCACGGCGTGCAGCGTACCGAAATGATCCAAGGCGGTCTGCACGATGCGGCGGCCGGCGTCCCAATCCGCGACATCATCGCTGTTGGCGACGGCTTCGCCGCCGGCGGCGCGGATTTCGTCGACAACGCGCTCCGCCGCACCACGCGACACGCTGTCCTCGCCGTGGATGCCCACACCCAGGTCGTTGACCACGACGCGGGCGCCTTCCGCGGCGAGGCCGAGTGCGTAGGCACGACCTAAACCGTTGCCGGCGCCGGTGACGATTACGACTCGGCCGGCGGCGATGCCCGCCATCAATTCAGCCTTTCGATAATGGTGACGTTGGCCAGGCCGCCGCCTTCGCACATGGTTTGCAGGCCGTAACGGGTGCCGGTGCGCTCCAGCTCGTGCAGCAGCGTGGTCATGAGGCGCGCGCCGGTGGCGCCCAAGGGGTGGCCGAGCGCGATGGCGCCGCCGTTCACGTTGACTTTTTCGTGCGGTATGCCGAGTTCCTTCATCCAGGCCATGGGTACGGAGGCAAAAGCTTCGTTGCATTCAAACAGATCGATGTCTGCGACCGACAAGCGGGTTTTTTCCAGTGCGTATTGGGTGGCGGCGATGGGGGCGGTCAGCATCCATACGGGGTCGGCGCCGCGCACCGTCATGTAGTGAATGCGGGCGCGGGGTTTTAACCCATGCTCCGCTACTGCCCGTTCGGAGGCCAGCAGGATGGCGCAGGCCGCGTCGGCGTTCTGGCTGGCGATGCCGGCGTGAATCCGGCCTCCCTCCATCAGCGTCTTCAATGTTGCCATTTTGTCGAGTGAGGTGTCGGCGCGCACTGTTTCGTCGGTGTCGAAATCGCCTACCGGCACGATTTCCTTGGTAAAGCGGCCCTCGGCGATGGCGCGGCCGGCGCGCTGGTGCGAGGCGAGCGCGAACTCCTCCATCCGCGTCCGGGAGATGTCCCACCTCTCCGCGATCATCTCCGCGGAGCGGAACTGGGAGACCTCCGCCTCGCCGTACCGCTTCAGCCAGCCGGGCGAGGTGGCGAACGGCGTGGAGAAGCCGTACTGCGCCCCGACGATCATCGCCGCCGAGATCGGGATGGCCGACATGTTCTGCACCCCGCCGGCCACGACCAGGTCCTGGGTGCCGGACATGACGCCCTGGGCGGCGAAGTGCACCGCCTGCTGGGACGAGCCACACTGCCGGTCGATGGTGACCCCGGGGACCTCGTCGGGCAGGCCGGCGACGAGCCACGCGGTGCGCGCGACGTCACCGGCCTGGGAGCCGATCGTGTCGCAACAGCCCATGATCACGTCGTCGACGTGGATCGGGTCGATGCCGGTGCGGGTTACGAGCGCCTTGAGCACATGGGCGCCGAGGTCGGCGGAGTGGACGCCGGCGAGCGACCCGCCGCGCTTGCCGACCGGCGTGCGGACCGCGTCGATGATGTAGGCCTCGCTCATCTCAGGCTCCCTCAGGCTCGCTGGCTTGACACGGAGACGACCTCGCCGGTCAGGTAGGACGAGTAGCCCGAGGCGAGGAAGACCATCACATTGGCCACCTCCCACGGCTCCGCGGCCCGCTTGAAGGCCTCGCGTGAGGTCAGCTCCTCGAGCAGTTCCTCGGAGGTCACCTTGGCGAGGAAGGCGTGCATCGCCAGCGAGGGCGCGACCGCGTTGACCCGGATGCCGTACGGCGCCAGGTCCATCGCCGCGCACCGGGTCAGGGCCATGACGCCGGCCTTCGCCGCGGCGTAGTGCGCCTGCCCCTCCTGGGCCCGCCAGCCGATCACGCTGGCGTTGTTGACGAT
>JAATGE010000428.1 GCA_015654825.1 Rhodospirillales bacterium | reverse complement strand
GAAAAACGCGCTTTTTTGCCGGTTGCCCACAGCTGAAGACGGACTGGCAAAAAATCACAAACTCAGAGCCCTGGCCTTCTCGCATGTGTGCCGGTGGGTATCACAGCTTAGCACTTAAGGCCGTCGGTATTAGTTCCGCCAGGGTACCAGCACGGCGCGGCCGCGCAGGCGGCCGGCGGACATGAGCGCGTAGGTTTCTTCCAGCGCGTCAAAACCGATATGCACCACCTCCGGATGGATCAGGCCGGCTTCTGCAAGTTTCACCACGGAACGCAGATCGCCGATGCTGCCGGCGTAGGGGACCGAGACGCTGGCGTCGCGCGGCATTTCATGGAAGCGCAACGGAAAAGTTCCGCCGCCGACGCCGACGATTTTCAGCGACCCGCCCTGTGCCAGAATGCTTCCGCTCAGAGCGAGGGTGGAATCGTTGCCCACCAGATCGAGCACCAGGCGCGCGCCGAGCCCGCCGGTGAGTTCGCGCACGCGCGCCACGGTATCCTCGCCTGGCGCCAGGGCGTGTTCGGCGCCAAGGGCGAGTGCCTGCTCACGTTTTTCCGCCTGCGTATCGATAGCGATCACCCGCGCGGGCGAGAGTGCCTTGATCAGCTGAATTGCCAGATGTCCCAATCCACCGATGCCGATCAGCACGGCGGTCGATCCTGCCTGCAACAGCGGAAGCGAGTGCGCGATGGCGTGGTAGGTGGTGATTCCCGCGCACATCAGCGGCGCCGCGGCGATGGGATCGAGCTGGCCGAGCGGCACGAGGTGACGGGCGTCATCGACCAGGAGATACTCGGCCATGCCGCCATCGCGGCCCATGGCGAAACCGGCTACCTGCGCGGATTTGTGGCAGACATTTTCGTTGCCGCAAGCGCAGGGCTGGCAGCGTCCGCAACCCCACGGGAAATAAACGCCGTAGGCCTCGCCGGCGGCAAATCCCTCAACCCCGGAACCGACCGCATCGATCCACCCCGTCGCCTCATGGCCCAGCGTGGACGGAACGGGGAAGATCGGCGGATCGGCATGGATAACCAGCAGGTCGCTGTGGCAAAGACCGGCGCCGGCGGTGCGCAGGCGGATCTGCCCGGGCCCCGGCTGCGGGATCGGCACTTCGACTACTTCCGGCATCGTACCGGCCTTGAGCAGTCGATAGGCTCGCATCGTTTCGGCCATGGGATCTTTTCCTCCGACGCGCGTGGGCGCCAGATGCGCCGCGTCCCTGTGGTGCGTTCAGCCCAGTTTGGCGAACACGGATTTTACCTCGGTATAGGCATCCAACGCGTGCCGGCCGAGTTCACGCCCGATACCGGATTGCTTCAGACCGCCAAAGGGTGAGATCAGGTCCGTGTGAGCGTAGGTGTTGATCCACACCGTGCCAGCGTTCAGTAACCGCGCGTTGCGATGCGCGGTGGCGAGGTCGCGGGTCCATACCGCGCCGGCTAGGCCATAATCGGTGTCGTTTGCGATGCGCAGCGCCTGTTCTTCAGTATCGAAAGCGATCAGCGTCGTAACGGGACCGAACACTTCCTCGCGCGCTATACGCATGGCGTTATCGACATCGCCGAAGACCGTCGGCTGCACGAAGTACCCGGCGCGTTCGATGGCAGCGCCCCCCGTCACCACCCGTGCGCCGTCCGCGCGGCCGATGTGGAAATAGGATTTTACACGCTCGAATTGCTCGCGCGATGCCAGCGGGCCCATTGTGGTCGCAGGGTCGAACGGATCGCCGATGACCAGGGTTTTCGTCAACTCCGCCAGCTTGTGCGCGAACTCATCGTGCACGCTGCGGTGTACCAGGACACGCGATGCGGCGACGCAAATCTGCCCGGACAGGAAGCAGAACCCCATCAGCGTGGCGGCCGCGGCCGCATCGAGATCAGCGTCCGGATAAATGATGTTCGGAGATTTTCCACCCAGTTCCAGCGTGACACGCTTAAGGTTTCCTGCCGATGCGATCAGGATCTTTTTGCCCACCTCGGTGGAACCGGTAAAACCGACCTTGTCGATCCCGGGGTGGCCCGCGATCGCGGCACCCGCGGTTTCGCCATAGCCGGTGATCAGATTGAAGACACCGTCCGGCACGCCGGCCTCGATCAGCAGTTCGGCGAACCGCACGGCGCTGAGCGGGGTCTGTTCCGCGGGCTTCAGAATTACCGTGTTGCCCATGGCCAAGGCCGGCGCGATCTTCCAGGCGGCACTGGTGAGCGGGCCGTTCCACGGTATGATGTGCCCGCACACACCAACCGGCTGTCGCAACGTATAATTCAGCAGATCCGGCGTGCCAGGATTAGTCTCGCCATAGATTTTCGTCGACCAGCCGGCGTAGTAGATGAACGTTTCGGCAACGCCCGCGATCATCAGCCTGGCGAGTGACAGCGGCGTTCCGTTGTTCAGCGATTCGATCTGGGCCAGTTCTTCCAGATTTGCTTCGACCCGATCGGCGATGCGCAGCAGCAGGCGCGTGCGCGCGTGCGGAGACATGCCGGACCAGGCGGGATCATCAAATGCCTTTCGTGCCGCCGCCACCGCCGCATCGACATCAGCCTTGTCGCCGGAGGCAGCCTCGCCGAGCACGGCGCCGGACGCCGGATTGTAGGTTTCGAACAGTTTTCCGGAACGTGCCGCGCACCACGCGCCGTCGATCAGAAGCTTTTTTGGCCCCGCGGCGAGGAAGGACGCAGCCGCCGCGCCGATCGGCTGCACGGCGTGGGTGGTGGCTGGTGGGGGCTGCTGGTCCATCGAGTTAGCTCCGCGAATGTGGGCCAAGTTTGCGACGGTCAAGCCGCAACCGGCGGATTTTGACTTGGGCGGAAGGCGCCTGCCCCTGCGGCAACCGCGCGTACCAGGTCATCGATACGTGTGAACACCTCCGCGCCGGCCGCCTGAAGCGCCGCGCTCTTGCTGGCAACCGTTCCGGTATTGCCATGGATCAGCGCGCCGGCATGGCCCATGGTGACGCCCTCGCGCGCGGCGGAGCCGGCGATCAGGGCATAGACCGGCTTGGCGAACGATGTCGCCTGCAGGGCCGTCGCCAGCTCCTCCTCCTCGTTGCCGCCGATTTCGCCCAAAACGACCAAAGCGCGGGTGGCCGGATCGGTGGCGAAATAAGGCAGCATGTCCGCAAATCGGGTGCCCTTGACGGCGTCTCCGCCGACCCCGATCCAGAGGCTCTGGCCGAGCCCAGCCCGCACCAGGCGATGGCAAACCTCGTATGACAGAGTTCCGCTCTTGGCCATGACACCGAGATCGCCCGGGGCGATCGACACACTCGGCAGGAAGCCAAGTTTTGACTTGCCGGGAAACACCAGACCCGGCGTGGAGGCGCCGATCCAGCGCGTGGCGGAATGACGCAGCGCCTGCCTGGCACGCAACGCGTCATGCACCGGAACACCCTCGGCGACTGTCACTATGAGCTGCAAGCCCGCATCGATCGAATCGATGATCGTTTCCAGTACGGACAATGCCGGCACGATCGCCACCGCGGCGCGCGCGCCGGTCGCGCGGACGGCTTCCGCGGTGGAGCGAAACACCGGAACGCCTTCTACCCGGTCCTCGCGAGCGGCAACGCCGGCGACGATATTGGTGCCGTACTCCAGCATGTTGCGCGTGTGCCGCCGGCCGATCCGGCCGGTGATGCCGTGGACGAGCACAGGCACGTCCGGTGTTACGAAAGCGCTCACCGGCCTGGTTCCACCGCGATCGCGGCCATGCTGGCGATGGCCATGTCGATGGCGCGCTCGAGATCGGTTTCGATGGCGATGGGGTTGCCGGCGCGGCCGACCACGCGCACCGCTTCGTCGAGATTGTTGCCGATAAGCCGTGCCGTGACCGGCACCCTGATTTCCGGCACGGCTTGCAGGGCTTGCAGCAGCAGACCGGCGATTTCGCCAAGGTCGGTCAGGCCGGCGAAAAAATTCACTAGAACCGCGCGAATGCGGGGGCCCTCCGCGATCCATCGCAGCACCTGGATCAGGCGGTCGGGGCGGCCACGGAACTCACCCGTCCGGATATCGCAAAAGTCGAATGGACTGTGACCGCGCTTTACCAGTTCATCGACGAGCTGCATGCTGAGCCCGGCGCCCGTGGTGACCAGCCCGATATCGCCGAGCGGATCGAGGCGAACAAAATCATAGCCCTGATTAAGCTTCAATGCCATTTGCGGGTACAGCGTCGGGCGCGCTTCGACCTGCCCACGCACATCCGCCCGACGCTCGAACGCATTGTCGTCCGCCACGAATTTTGCATCGCCGACGACCCAGTTGCCGTCTGCGCAGATAAATAGCGGGTTGATTTCGAGCAGAACCGCCTCGTAGTGGAAGAACGCCTGCGCCAGCGCCTGGCCCGCGCCCGCCACGGCGGCGCGAATTTCCGCCGGAAGGCGGGACGCAAGGTCGCGGACCGTTGCGCATACGCTGTCCAGGTCAGGATCGGCGGCGGCGGAGAATAGCTGCGCGCGCCGCGCCTCGTCTTCGATATCGACGCCGCCTTCAGCGGACATCAGCACGCGGATGTTGGCGGCACCGGCATCGACGGAAAAACTGATATAGGTTTCGGCAATGAATTCGACCGGTTGCTCGATCCGCACGGCGTTGACCGTGTGACCCTTGATCGCCATACCGAGAATATTGTGCAGTGCGGCGTCGCGTTCGGCCGCCGATCTCGCTATCGAAATGCCGCCGGCCAGGCCGCGCCCCCCCACCGGCACCTGGGCCTTGACGACGCACGGCACCGGTACGGCGAGCGCCTGCGCCGCGCCGGTGACGAGAATGCCGCGCGGGATCGGCAGGCCGAGCCTGGAAAGCAACTCCTTTGCATCATGTTCCAGCAGCATCATCAGCGAAATTGCCTGCAAACCCGGAATGAGCTCAGCATTAAAGCCACCAGCGGCCGCCGTTCACGAGTATCGATTGCCCGGTAATGAAACGGCCTTCCTCGCTGGCGAGCAGGGCCGCCATGGCAGCGATGTCGGCGACATCGCCGATGAACCCGACCGGTATGCTTGCTATCGCCTGCGCAAGCACCGCGTCATCGGGCCGGTCCAGCGCGCGCGTTTTCACGGGCCCCGGGCATAGCGCATTGACCGTAACGCCGTGCGGCGCGAGTTCGCGGGCGATTGCGCGGGTAAAGCCGAGAATACCGGCTTTCGCGGCGGCGTAATCGTGGCTGCCGACGGGCGCGATCAGTGCGGATTCGGACGACATGTTAATGATCCTGCCGGAGCCCTGCGCCACCATGTGCGGCGCGGCAAGGCGGCTGAACCGCATGGTCGTGAACAGGTTCAGCTCGATGACAAAGCGCCAGACGGACTCGTCGGAATCGAGAAAACTGCTTTTCTGCTCGCGGGCGCTCTGGCCGACATTGTTGAGCAGGATGTCGATCCTGCCGCAATCCCGCGCCACGCGGGCGATGAAATCCGCCGCCGCACCCGCATTCGTGCAATCGCCAGCCTCGGTCACAACCTTGCCGCCCCGCGCCGCAATTGCCGCGCCGGTGGCTTGCAGCGCATCCGCCTCGCGGTCCATGAGGGCGACCGTGGCGCCCTCCTCAGCGAACCTCATGGCGCACCCGCGGCCAATACCGTTGCCTCCGCCGGTCACGATGGCTACCCGGCCCTCAAGGCGCTTCATGCCGAAACTGCCTCCGTCGCTGCCCGACTGATCAGGCAGCGCACCGCCCACGGCAACCGATAATATATGCGCCGGCATGACAGGCCATCATGGCCGCCATGTGCTGCAATGCGGGATGCGTTCCAAACTATTTGACCGACTTGGGGCTATGAGCTAAGCTCACTGCCGAGGAAAAATGTCCCAACAGACTGTCATGGAGGCAGCATGAGCGACTCCAAGGTGCGCCCTGGCCGCAAGATTCCACCGCTGAACCCCCTGCGGGCGTGTGAGGTGGCCGCG
>JAATGE010000293.1 GCA_015654825.1 Rhodospirillales bacterium | reverse complement strand
GCGGGCGACGGATGGCGCGAAGACGGCGCGGGCCATGGAGGCCAGCTCCCGGCGGCGCAGCGCCGGCGTTTCCGCGGCGGTGCGGAAGCCGCCGAGGCGGCGGCGGCGGGCGTGGATGGCGGCGGCGGCGAGTTCCCGCTCGGGGCTGTCGGGGACCGACTCGGTGGCGATGTCTTTCGAGACGCCCTTGGCCGCGAGGTGGGCGCCGATGGCGCGGGCGGATTTGCCGGCGCGCTGCAGGCTGCGGCCGCGCGACTGGGCGAAGGCCACGTCGCTGACGGCGCCGCTGGCGGTCAGGCGCGCGACGACAACGCGGGCGGCGGCGCGGGCTTCGGCGGCGCGTTGCGAGTCGCCGGCTTCCGAGGCGGCCCAGCGTGCGATCTTGCGATCGAGCACCCGCAGCAGGCCCGCGCGCGTGGCGGCGTAGCGCGCCAGGTAGCCGAGGGCGGCTTCACGCAACGTGGCTTCGGTCGGCTCCGGCGGCGGTTTGCGGGAGTGGCTGGCCATGTTGCCATGGTGGCACGGTTTTGCTGTGCCGGTCAGCCCTCCGCGGCGAGGCTGGCGATGGCCTGGGGCAGCAGTGCGGGGTCGCCGACGGCCAGGGCGTCGCCGGGGCTGCCTTCGCGCAGGGGTTGGCCTTGCCAGTCGGTCATGCGGCCACCGGCGCCTTCGACGATGGGCACCAGGGCGGCCCAGTCCCAGACTTTCAGGTCGCGCTCGGCGATGATGTCGATGTGGCCGAGGGCGAGCAGGCCGTAGGCGTAGCAGTCGCCGCCCCAGGTGACGCGGCGGGCGGCGGCGGCGAGGCGCTGGAAACGCGGCAGGCCTTCGTCGCCGAGCATTTGCGGGCTGGTGGCGGACAGCTCGGCGTCGGCGAGGCTCGGGCAGGCGCGGGTGCCGGCGACGCCGCGGCAAGGGCCGCGGAAGATGGTTCGCGCGCCGCGGAAGCCGAACCAGCGCTCGCCGGTGATGGGCTGGTCGATAATGCCGAGGATGGGCTTTCCGTCGTGCAGCAGGCCGATGAGGGTGCCGAAAATGGGGCGGCCGGTGATGAAGGCGCGGGTGCCATCGATGGGATCGAGGACCCAGCGGAGGGGGGAGTCGGGGTTTTCGAGGCCGAATTCCTCGCCGAGGATGCCCTGGGTGGGGTCTTGGGCGGTGATCAGGGCGCGCATGGCGCGCTCGGCGGCGCGGTCGGCCTCGGTGACGGGGGAGAGGTCGGATTTCTGGTCGGCGCTGAGCTTGGTGCGGAAGTAGGGGCGAATGACCTCGCCCGCGGCGTCGGCGAGGTCGTTGGCAAGCTCGACGAGGTGCTGGGGGGTGTCCATTAGAAGGCCAAGGGGCTCTGCCCCCTGGACCCCCGCCGGGGACAAGTCCCCAGACCCCCTTTAGCGCTGCGCGGCATTTCAGCGGCTCCCCGGCGACGCGAGTACCGGCGGTGATTTTTCAGGCTTCGCCGTGGTCCAGGGCAGGGCCCTGGCCTTGCTACTTCGCTTCCGGCAGCGGCTCCGGCTTCGACGCCAGGGTGTGCAGATAGTCGATGATGTCGGCGCGTTCCTTGTCGTCGTCGATGCCGGTGAACGTCATCTTGGTGCCGGGCGCGAAGGATTTCGGGCTGTGCAGCCAGTCGTTCAGGTCGTCGTAGGACCACTTGCCGGGGTGGCTTTTCAAGGCGCTGCTGTAGTCGAAGCCGGCGGCGCTGGCGCGATCGCGGCCGACGACGCCGTAGAGGTCGGGGCCGATCTTGGCGCCGCCTCCCTCAGTGAAATTGTGGCAGACGGAGCAGAGTTTCTTGACGTCCGCCTCGCCGGCGGCGGGATCGGCCTTGGCGAGCAGCGGGGCGATCGGGGGCAGCGGCTTGGGCGCTTCCTCGGCGGACGGGGCCGAGGGGGCGGCGACGCCCTCGATCTTGATGGCGGTCTTTTCGAGGTGGGTCGGGTGGACCGTCTTGTCGGCGATGAAGCCCATGAAGTTGTAGGCGATACCGGCCACCAGGACGGCGCCGATGATCTTGTTCCACTCCATGCTGTCCATTGCGCGGAAAACCCCGAACTTTTGGGAGCGGCCGCGCGGTTGGACGCCGGCCGGCTCCCTGCCTATTGTTGCGACGCCCCCCGTTTAGACAAGCGCCCGCGGCGCGACAACCCACCCTGCTGCAACAGGCCCCCTCCCCTGCTCGAATTGAACCCTGTCGTCCTCATACCGGCCCGGCTGGCGGCCTCGCGGCTGCCTGGCAAGCCGCTGGCCGAGGTCGGCGGGGTGCCGATGGTCGTGCGCGTGCTGCGCCGGGCGGAGGCGGCTGGGGTGGGGCCAGTCGTAGTGGCGTGCGGTGATGCGGCGATCGCGGAGGTGGTGCGGGCGGCTGGCGGGCGGGCGGTGATGACCGATCCGGAGTTGCCTAGCGGGTCTGACCGGGTATGGGCGGCGCTGCAGGTGGTGGATCCCGGGTCCGCGCATGATGTGGTGATCAATTTGCAGGGCGAGCTGCCTTCGGTGCCGCCGGCGTTCCTGCGGGCGGTGCTGGCGCCGCTGGCGGACCCGGCGGTGGATATCGCGACGCTGGTGGCGCCGGTGGACTCCGAAGAGGAGGCGGCGGCGGCTTCGGTGGTGAAGGTTGTGTGTGCGTTTGGCGAGGGGTGCGCGGTGGCGCCGGCACTGTATTTCTCGCGCGCGGCGGTGCCGGCGGGGGTGGGGCCGTTGTGGCACCATGTGGGGATCTATGCGTTTCGGCGGGCGGCGCTGGCGCGTTTTGTGCAGTTGCCGCCTAGCCCTTTGGAGTTGCGTGAGAAATTGGAACAATTGCGCGCGTTGGAGGCGGGAATGCGGATTGCGGTGGCGCGGGTGGATCATGCGCCGTTCGGGGTGGATACGCCGGCGGATCTGGCGCGGGCGCGGGCTGAATTTTCGTCGTGAGGCCGATTTCGTTTCAGGGCTGTCCGGGTGCCTATAGCGACCTGGCGTGCCGGTCCGCGTTTCCGGGGCGGCCGACGCTGCCGTGCGCCACATTCCAGCAGACGATCGATGCGGTGCACGAAGGTGCGGCGGAGTTCGCGATGCTGCCTTGCGAGAACTCGCTGGTGGGGCGGGTGCCTGATATTCATGCGTTGCTGCCGGGTAGCGGGCTTTCAATCGTGGGCGAGCATTTCCAGCAGGTGGAACATTGCCTGCTGGGGGTGCCTGGCGCTGTTATTGGGGATGTGAAACGGGTGCACTCGCATGCGGTGGCGTTGGGCCAGGTGCGTGGCGTTATCCGGGAATTGGGGGCGGCGGCGGTGGTGGAGGCGGATACCGCGGGGTCGGCGCAGCTGGTGGCGGAGTGGGGCCGGCGGGAGGACGCGGCGATCGCGAGTTCGCTGGCGGGGGAGATTTACGGGTTGAGCGTGCTGCGCGCGAATGTGGAGGATGCGGCACATAATACGACGCGGTTTTATATTGCGGCTTCGCAGCCTTCGGTGCCGGCGCCGGAGACGCCGGGGGTGATGACGACTTTTGTATTTGCGGTGCGCAACGTGCCGGCGGCCTTGTACAAGGCCTTGGGGGGGTTTGCTACCAACGGCGTGAACATGACGAAACTGGAAAGCTATATGGTGGGGGGGGCTTTTACGGCTACCGAGTTCATGTGCGACGTGGAGGGGCACCCGGAGCAGCCGGCTTTGCGGCTGGCCATGGAGGAGCTGGGGTTTTTCTCACGCGAGATTCGGGTTTTGGGGGTTTATCGGCGGGCTTTGTTTCGGGGTGGGCAGGATTAGGGAAGGCCGGGCCCTGCCCCATAGGCGCCAACATAAGGACGCGAAGAAGGCCAGGGCTCTGCCCTGGACCCGCTGGGGCCTGAGGCCCCAGACCCCCGTTCATGGGGGGAACGGCGAAGCCAATAATTATCTTGGATTTTTCAGGCTTCGCCGTTCCCCCCAGAAAATGGGGTCTGGGGCCT
>JAATGE010000370.1 GCA_015654825.1 Rhodospirillales bacterium | reverse complement strand
CATGATGATGGCGACGTGGCGCGGCACGGCGCCCAGCAGCGGCGCGGCATCGCGGCGCGCGGACGGTGCGGGATCGGGGTCCGCCAGCGCGGGTTGCAGCACCGGAAGGGACATCAGACCTGTTTGATCTCGCGTTCCTTTTCGACCAGCCCGTCGTCGATGCGCTTGATAACGCCGTCGGTCAGCTTCTGCACCTGCTCGGACCAGTCCTTGGCCTCGTCCTCGCTGATCAGATGCTTTTTCTCCAGCGCCTTGATCTGCTCGTTGCCGTCGCGGCGGACGGCGCGCACCGCGACGCGGGTGCCCTCGGCGTAACGGCCGGCGGCCTTGGCCAGTTCGACGCGGCGCTCGGCGGTGAGGATCGGGATCGGCACGCGCACCATCTGGCCGTCGGTCATCGGGTTGAGGCCTAGGTTGCTGTCGCGGATGGCACGCTCCACGGCGCTGACCAGGGCGCGGTCCCAGACCTGCACGGTGATCATCCGGGGTTCCGGCACGCCGATGCTGCCGACCTGGGTCAGGGGCAGTTCGGTGCCGTAGGCGTCGACGCGGACCGGTTCCAGCAGGGCGGGGCTGGCGCGGCCGGTTCTGAGGCCGGCGAATTCGCGACGCAGGGTCTCGATCGCACCTTCCATGCGGCGGGTCAGGTCTTCCTTCAGAGTGGCTAGGTCGGTCGCCACGACGGTCTCCTTCTCGATTTATCCTGGAGCCGAAGCAACAGGTTTACGGTGATTCGCACGGCGCCGCGTGGGGGAAACGAGGGCAAATTTAGAAAAGATTTTGGTTCTTTTTTTCAAAAGGAAGTTGTTCTTTTTTGAAAAAAAGAACCAAAAAACTTTTGTTAGTTTGGCTCGATGATGCGGGTGAAGAGGCCCTCGCCTCGCATCACCGCGGCGAAGGCGCCTGGGGCGTGGATGTTGAAGACTATTATGGGTAACTTGTTCTCTCGGCTTAGGGAGATCGCGGCGGCGTCCATGACGCCCAGGTCACGCGACAGGACTTCGAGGTAGGTCAGTTCGTTGTAGCGCCTGGCTTCGGGGTCGCGCCTGGGATCGGCGGAGTAGACGCCGTCTACCTGGGTGCCCTTGAGGAGCGCGTCGCACTTCATCTCGGTGGCGCGTAGGGCGGCGGCGGTGTCTGTCGTGAAGAACGGATTGCCGGTGCCGGCGCCGAAAATGACCACCCTGCCCTTCTCCATGTGGCGCTCGGCGCGGCGCCTTATGTAGGGCTCGCAGACGGTGGCCATGGGGATGGCGCTTTGTACGCGGGTGGGGACGCCTAGCTTTTCCAGCGCGGTCTGCATGGCTAGCGCATTCATGACGGTGGCCAGCATGCCCATGTAGTCGGCCTGGGCGCGGTCCATGCCGCTTGCGGCGCCGGCGACGCCGCGGAAGATGTTGCCGCCGCCGATGACCAGGCAGACCTCGACGCCCATGCCGACGACGGTTGCGACGTCGGTGGCAATGGCGAGCACGGTTTCGGTATCGAGCCCGTAGTCGCGGCGGCCCATGAGCGCCTCGCCGGAGACTTTGAGCAGCACGCGCTTATAGGCAGGCGACGCGGGCATCGGCTGGGGGGTTCCTTGGCTTTGGCAGGCGGGGGGCGGTCGGGGCGCACCCTAGTGGCGGCGGCTTGGGGAAACAAGGCGGGGGGTTTTGGGGGGGCGCGATCGCACTTCGGTGGAGGGCGGGAGCTGGCGCGGCGCGGTGGTGTTAGCGCTGCGCGGTGGGACCTCCGACGATCGATGCATATGCGGACGTATGTTAGCTGGCCCGGCGTTTGTGCCGGATTCGGAACGAATAAAATGGGGTCTGGGGCCTACTGGCCCCAGCGGGTCCAGGGCAGAGCCCTGGCCTTCCGTTACCTTGTGTGATTACGGTCGTGGCGCTAGACCCGCCGCCAACAGGGCGTTGAAGCGGGCGGAATCGATGCGGTCTGGTCGCGAAAAATCCATTCCGGCAGTGCCGCGTGTCCACCAGGCGCCGTCGTGCGACGATACAGTTGTACGCGTGACGACGCGGCCCGCGTGGCGGCATTCCGGCACCAAATCCGTGCTGACCGGCTTTTGGCATAGCAGGCCGGGAACGATTGCGTCGTAGGGGCGCAAATCGGGGGTAGTTGTGAATACGTCGCTCATCGGGCGGGCGTTGGCGTCGTTCAGGCCGAGGGGGGCGATGCCGAGAATATGCTCGATCGTGCGCAGCACGCTGGTGGTGTCGTAGCGTGTGTGGATCACGGTATTTGCGCGCGTGTAGGGGGAAATCACGTGCACGACGCTGCGGTGGCTGTCGACGTGGTCGGGGCCGTCCTGCGCGTCGTCCTCGACGATGAAAATCGCGGTGTCCTGCCAGTACGGCGAGTGTGAGACGGCTTCCACGAGTTGGCCGATGGCGTAGTCGTTGCTGGCCATCTGCGATGGGGGGGTGTCGAGGCCGGCGACGTTGGTGGCGAATTCGCCGAAATGGTCCATCATGAACAGCACGATTTCCAGGTCTGGCATATTCTTCGCGGCCACGTACTGGTTGAATTCGCGCTGCCATTCCTCGAACCGGTACTGGTCCGGCGTGTTCAGGTCCCAGCCGCGGTAATAGGGATCGTTGTGGTCGAGCAGTGCCGGGCGCACCGGGACCGATTGCAGGGCGCCAATTTGTGCTGCGTTGCGCACGATCGGCAGATAGACCGGCGATTTCAGGATGTAGTAGTTCTCATCGGCATAGACGCCGTAATGGCGCAGCGACTTGCCGGCGCGCAAGGCGGCGTCCCACAGGTAGCCGCCGAGCGCGTCCGGGCTGTCGTCGTCGGCGCCTTCGTCGGCGGTGATGTCTTTTGGTCCGGGCTCGATGGCGGAGTGGCCCGTGGGGTCCAGCAGCGTGGTTATCCGCACGGTCGCCGGGCTTGGGTGCCTGGCGCGGTCCGGTAGCGCCACGCCGATGTTGCGGGGCAGGCCGTTCCAGTCGAAGGGGATGTGGTAGTCGGCGTTGCCGTAGGCCACGCCGACCGTGCGGTTGGTGTAGACGTTGGCGTGGCCTTGAAAGGTCCAGTTCCAGCCGTCGCCGCTGACGTCGCCGGCGGTGTCGAAATTGTCGAGCAGGGCGAAACGTTCGGCCAGCGCGTGGTTGTTCGGGGTGATCGGGCGGGGGAATTGCGTGCGTGCCGGGTCACCATTGCCTTGCGGCAGGTCGCCGAGCACCTGGTCGTAGGTGCGGTTCTCTTTCATGACGTAGATGACGTGATGAATGTGGGCGTGCAGGAACGCCATCATCGGGTCCGGCTGGTTGCCGGCAAAATTGTTGTTCTGATCGACCGTTGCCGAAAGACGGGTAAGCGTTGGCTGGTCGGGCGTTGGGAAACTCAGCAGGCCGGCTTTTTCGAGTGCGAGGACGTAGCCGTTATGGCCGTCCGGCGGAATCTGGTGTTCGCCGTCGCGGCGCTTGATGAGGTGGTCGCTGGGGCCGGAGATGTTTTTCGTGTTGATCACGTAGAGGCGGCTGCCGTCGCGGCTTGGCACCACGTCGCTCGGGAACCAGCCGGTGGGAATGCGGCCGCGCACGGTGCCGCTTGGCAGATCGACCACGGCCACGGCGTTTTCGTTGCTGAGCGTGACGTAGAGGGTCGTGCCATCCGGGCTCTGCGCCAGACCGTCGGGGCCGGCGCCGATATAGCTGTAGCCTGGGCGCAATAGCGAAATGCGGCGGCGCAACGTATCCGTGGTCGTGTCGATTTCGTCGATTTCGTCCTTGTCGCCGTTGGCGACGTAGAGGCGCGACTGGTCGGGCGACAGCACGGCACGGTTCGGCTCGCCGCCTACCGTGATGATTTTAAAAGTGCCGCCAGGGGCAACCGAGAGCACCTGGCCGTCGCGCTGGCTGGTGACGTAGGCGCGCGCGAATTTTTGGTCGGCCCCAGAACGGATAGCGACCCAGTAGGGCAACTCGCCGATGGCTTGCGTCTGGCCGGGTGTAAAGAAATGCACTTCGCGCAGGACTTTTCTCGTGTCGGTGTCGACCAGGCTCAGGGAGTCGTTCTGCATGTTGACGATTGCGAGTGTTTTGCCGTCGGCGCTGAGGGCGAGGCCGGCAGCGAGCGCGGCGGTGGGGCCGCCGATGGCCGCGAACAGGTCTTTCGAGCGGCCGATCGGTGTCGCTTGCAGCGGGCCGCCGTCGTAGGCGGCGAGCGGTTTGGTGGGGGCGCTGTCGTGGCCGAGGGGAATGAAAGGCGGCAGTGGCGCGAAGCTGGCGTCGGCGGTGCTGAGATTGCTGTTGGTCGCAAAGACGTAGATACGGTCGTCAATGCCGGCGGATGCGTAAAAACGGCGGCCTGCCGGGTCCCACACCAGGCCGTGGTAGGTGTTGGGCAGCGTGAGGGATTGTTTCAGGATGGGGGTGCTGCCGCGGATGTCGTAAAGAAAAATCCATTCCGCATTCGGCGTGGTGACGCCGGTTGGCTGGGCGGTGACGGGATCGAACACCGGGTGGGTGATTTTCTGTTTTTGTTCGGTATAGAACTGCGTATTGAAGCCGCTGGTGAGCACCAGCAGCGCGGTGCCGTCCGGGCTTTTCGCCGCGGTGACGGCACCGTTGGCGTCGGCGGAGCCGTCGGCGCGCAAATGAGTCGGCAGGCGCTGGAAATCGGCGCCGGGGGCCGCGAGCGGCGTAATGGCGAAGCCCGAGGGGATTTGCGTGGGGATGGGTGGCGCCTGGCAGGAGGCGGCGAGCGCCACCGCCGCGATAGCAACGACCAAGAGCTTGCGCATGGGCGGCCCTCCGGGACAAGTCCACGACGAACTTACGTTGGTTCGGTGCCACTGTCAGCTTCGGTGCCGAGGGCGAGTCAGGGACGCCCTGGTCGGTTTTGCGTTGCGATGGCGAAACTCGCTGCGGGGGTCCGCGGCGGGCGAAGTATGGCCAGGGGCTCGGATACAGGACGCGCCAGGATAAGGAGTAGGGAATGAAAGTAATGAGTTGATTTTTTTGGCTTCGCCGACCAAGGGGCTCTGCCCCCTGGACCCAAGACGGCGTGCCGCCGCCGTCGTACGCGCTGCGCGGCTGGAGCCTTCTGTACGGTTTTGCGAGAGCTTGGATTTATCGGCGCGCTCGCAGCGGATGCGAGGCTCGGAACAAATAAAATTGGGGTCTGGGGCCTACGGCCCCGTCGTGCGTAGCACGCCTCCGGCGTGACGGGTCCAGGGGCAGAGCCCCTGGCCTTATACCAACTGCCGGAAATCTTGACTCCTGCGGCCGTGTCCAGGGCGCGGATAAGGGCAGGAAGGCCAGGGCTCTGCCCTGGACCCGCTGGGGCCGTCACGCGAGAGCGTGCTGCGCACGACGGCCCCAGACCCCCATTCAT
>JAATGE010000220.1 GCA_015654825.1 Rhodospirillales bacterium | reverse complement strand
GGCGTGACGGGTCCAGGGCAGAGCCCTGGCCTTCCTTCCGCCTCGCTTTCCGAAACCCAGCGCGCTTTGCTAATACGGCCAGGATGGAAGGCCGGGACATCACCGCGGAAGGCCTGCGGATCGCGATCGGCTTTCCCAGTGTCGTCATGCTCGTCATTGGCGGCATCGTCGGCGTCGGCATTTTCGTAAATCCGGCCGTCGTCGCACGCAGTTTGCACACGCCGGGTCTGGCGCTGGCGGCCTGGACGCTGGGTGGCGTCGTCGCTCTGCTCGGCGCTTTCGTCTACGCCGAGCTGGCAGCGCGAATTCCGGCCACCGGCGGCGAATATGTCTATCTGCGCGACACCTACGGGCCTTTGGCCGGCTTCCTGTTCGGGTGGGCGACGCTGCTGGTCGTGCAGACCGGCGGCATGGCGGCGGTCGCCATCGTGTTCGCGAAAAACCTCGATGTGCTGTTTTCCGGCGCGCTCCCCGAGCGTGCCGTCGTGGTTGCCGTACTTGCGGCACTCGCCGCAATCAATTGCATCGGCGTAAGGTCCGGCAACGGCGTCCAGACCACGCTTGGCGTGCTGAAGATCGCGGCGATTGCCGCCTTGATCGTCGCCGGCCTATGGCTCTCGCCGCGTGCCGCCGTGCCGCCGGCGGCGCCGCCCCAGGCGCCGCTCGACACCGCGAGAGCGTTCGGTGCGGCAATGATCCCGGTGGTGTTCAGCTATGGCGGCTGGCAAACCGCAAATTATGTGGCGGGTGAAATGAAAGATGCCGGCCGCAACCTTGCGCGCGCGCTGCTGGTGGGCGTGTCCGCGGTAATTGCACTGTATCTGCTGGTCAACCTCGCATGCCTGCGCTCCCTCGGTGTCGCGGCACTCGGAAAGACGCTGACGCCGGCATCGGATGTGCTGCAAGCCGTGGCGGGCCCGCTCGGCGCCAAGGCGGCCGCGGCCGCCATCGCCCTCTCCGCGCTCGCCTATCTGAGCCAGGGCTCGCTGACCGGGCCGAGGGTTTCGTTCGCGATGGCACGGGATGGTTTGTTTTTTCGCCAGGTCGCCGCGGTCGGCGACGCGAGCCGCGTGCCCATGGTGGCGATCATGTTGCAAGCCGGTTGGACCTGCGTGTTGGCATTATCCGGCACGTACGAGCAAATCCTCAGCTATGTCACCGCCATGAATTTCCTGTTTTTCGGCCTCAGCGCCTCATGCCTGTTTCCATTGCGGCGGCGCGAGCACGCGGCGTAGCGGCGCCGCCCGATCGAAGGCTATCGCGCCCCGCTGCACCCGTGGAGCACAGGCCTGTTCATCCTGGCCTGCGCCGCGATTGTCGCGTGTTCGTTCTGGGCCTATCCGCTGAACAGCCTGATCGGCTATGCCATCCTGGCGCTGGGCATTCCGCCATTCCTATATTGGCGCGGACAGAATCGCGCGGAAATCGCTCCATCATGACGATCGCCACGAACCGTACGCTGCGCTCCGACTATATGCATTTCGCCAAACTGAAGACGCAGGCGACGTACAATCTCGCCTCCAGCGGTGTCGCCAACTGCACGCTCGCCGAGCTTGGCGCCACCATGGACGATCTGGAACTGCACGGCGACAACGCATACGGCTATGCGCCGCTCGCCGAACGGATCGCGGCCCGCTTCGCGATCGCCCCCGCCTGTGTCGTTTCGGCCGCCGGTTGCTCCTTCGCCAATCACCTGGCCATGGCGGCACTTGTCGAGCCCGGCGATGAAGTGCTGGTGGAAGACCCCACCTACGAACTGCTGGTGGCGACGCTGGAATATCTGCGGGCGCGGATCACCCGGTTCGAACGTCGGCCCGAAGCGGCCTGGCGGCTCGACCCGGAAGATATCGCCGCCCGCGTGACGCCGCGCACGCGCCTGGTTGTGCTGACCAACCTGCACAACCCGTCGAGCGCCCTTGCCGACGACGCGACGATTCTTTCCGTGGCGGAGGCCGCGGCAAAAGTCGGCGCCATGGTGCTGGTCGACGAAGTCTACCTGGAATTGCTGTTTCGATCCGGCGCCGCCGGTACATCGTTTCGGCCCGATGGAAACATTGTCGTGACCAGCAGCCTGACGAAAGCGTACGGCCTCAGCGGCCTGCGCTGCGGCTGGATACTGGCACCCGCCGGCCTCGCGGAACGGATGCGACGCCTGAACGACCTCTTTTCCGTGCTGCCGCCGCACCTACCGGAACGTCTTGCCGTGCTCGCCTTCGATCGGCTGCAAGCCCTGCGAGCGCGCGCCAACGCCATGATCGACACAAACCGCGCGGCTTACGTCGAAATCCTCGGCGCCCATCCCGGCCTCGACCAGATTCTGTTCGATCAGGGTACGACTGTTTTTCCGCGCCTGACAGACGGTGATGGCGACCGCCTGTCCGATCTGCTGACCACCCGTTACGACACGGGCATAGTTCCCGGCCGCTTTTTCGGCCGCCCCGATCACATACGCATCGGCCTGGGCGCCGACCCATCGATGACCAGGGAGGGCCTGGAACGCCTCGCGTCCGCCCTGAACTGTTAAAATAAATGTGGTCTGGGGACTTGTCCCCGTCGTGCGCAGCGCGCCTCCGGCGTGATGGGTCCAGGGCAGAGCCCCAAAGGCGCCAACTTTAGGAAGCGAAAGAAGGCCAGGGCTCTGCCCTGGACCCGCTGGGGCCAGTAGGCCCCAGACCCCATGAGCGCTGCGCAGCTTCTCCTTGGCTTCTGGGCGAAGCCTGTAAATGTCACGGATTTTTCTGGCTTCGCCGTTTCCGCTAACGATTCTTTGGGGCTGTCCCAGATCCGCCAAGGATCTAGGATGGTGAAATGCATGTAAGTCGTTGTAGGCTAACAGAAAAGCAGCAAGATCGTTTGGCTGAGTTTTTCGTCGCCGGCGTGACCGCGCGATCGGCGGCGGATTTGGT
>JAATGE010000189.1 GCA_015654825.1 Rhodospirillales bacterium | reverse complement strand
GGCGGCGCGGCGGAACCAGCGGCTGGCTTCCTCGGGATCGCGGTGCACGCCGGCGCCGGTCAGGAACAGCAGGCCGAGCGCGCGGGCGGCCGCGGCGTGGCCGGCTTCCGCGGCCCGGTTGTACCAGATCGCCGCTTCCGCGAAGTTGGGCGGCAGGTCGCCGCCGCGGGCATAGATATCGCCCACCAGGGCGGCCGCCTCGCGGTCGCCCGCGTTGGCGGCGCGGCGCAGCCAGGATTCGCCTTCGACCGGGTTTTTCGCGACGCCGCGGCCTTCGAGCAGTGCCAGGCCCCACCGCGCCTGGGCGCTGCGCACGTTCTTTTCCGCCGCCTGGCGATAGAACGTGGCGGCATCCTCGAGGCTTGCCGGCACGCCGGCGCCGCGCTCGTACATGACGCCCAGCAGATAGAGCGCGGTCGGCAGCCCGGCGTCGGCGGCCTTGCGCAGTTCGACGGCCGCCGCTTCGTGCGTTTCCTGGGTGCTGGCGGTGCGCAGGCGTGAGAGGCCCAGCCCCAGGTGCCCTTGGGCGCAGTTCGCCTCCGCCGACTTGCGGTACCAGGAATCCGCCTCGTCGAGGTTGCGGATATCCTCGGGACCCGAAGTGAGGATGTAGCCGAGCAGCGCCTGCGCTTCGGGCGAACCGCCTTCGGCGCCCATGCGCGCCCAGCGCAACGCCTCGGGGTAATCGGGCTCGTCCTGCGCCGCGCCGGCGCGGGCGAATAGCGGGCCGGAGACCTGGGCTTTCTGTTTCTTGCCGGCCAGGCCGTACAGATACAGCGTGGCCAGCAGCGTCTGCGCTTCCACCCAGCCGGCCTGCGCGGCGCGCTCCAGCCAGGCGGCGCCGTCGCGCCGGCTGACCGGCACGCCGGTGCCCTTCAGGTAGGCGCGGCCGATGCGGAATTGTGCTTCCGGCAGCCCGGCGCGCGCGGCGCGGCTGAACAGCGCGAACGCGCGGCGGTACTCGCCCGCTTCGTCCAGCAGAACACCTCGCCGCAGCGCCGCCATGGGCGATCCGGTCGAGACGATCCGGTCGATAAGACTCATCATGCGGGTGGTCGGTCCCACGCTCCCCGGTGTGGTTGCCCTATCATCAGGCGATCGTCATCCCGACGCTCACTATCAGGTGAACTCGGGTCGGCGCGACTCCCTTCTCGCGAAAATAAGCGCACGCGTCGAGTCGCACCGATTGGCATCCAGTCGCGTCACGCCAGACCAGGTCGCGTAAAGCCGTCAAGCCGCAGGAACCGCGCGAGGCGTACTGCGCCGGAAACCGCCGATCAATCAGGCTCACGCATGCCCTCGTACAGCACCGTGACATATTTCTCGACCATGTAATCCCAGATCGTGCGGTTGCCGACCTTCACGTCCACTTCCACCGGCATGCCGGGGATGATGTGGACGTTCTTCGGCACGTCCTTGAGGTTCAGGCGGTCGATCGAAATGCGCACATCGTTGAAGAACGGCGCCGTCGGGTTCACGCCGGTGAACACGCTGTTGCCGGCGGTGCCGCTCGGCGTGCCGGTGGTAGCCGCGCTGGACGCGCCGGTCAGGTAGGTGTCGGCGCTGATCAGCCGCACCGAGCCGGAGGCCTCGCCGAAATGGGTGAACGGGAAGGTCAGGAACTTGACGTCGGCCGGCTGGCCGACTTCGACCCAGCCGGTCTGGTCGGCGGTGATCTGCGCGTCCACTTCGAGCGGCGCGTTGACCGGCACGAGCGTGAAGAATGTCTGCCCGGCCTGCATCACGGAACCGGGCGAGACCGCGGCCACCGACAGCACGATGCTGTCCTCCTGGGCGGGAAGATCGACCAGCTTGTAGTTCAGCGCCGCGTGTTCCAGCTGGTCGCGGTAGCTCGCCAGCTGCACCTGGTCGTCCGTCAGCGTCTGGCTCACATCCGCGAACCATTGCTGGTTATAGTTGTCGAGCTGGCCTTGCAGGGCGGCGACGTTCTGCTTGGCATTTTCCGCCTGGTTCAGGTTGAACAGCACGCTGCGCTCCGCCTCGAGGCGGGCGTTCACCGCGGCCAGCGTGTCGAGCCGGCTGCCGACCGCGTCGGATTCCAGTTTCGCGCGGATCTTTTCGACGTCCACCGCAACGCCGGTTTCCTTGGCATATTGCCGCACATTGGCGTCGGCCTGCTCCATCAGCGCGCGCTGCGCGTCGATCTGGCCTTTGTAGTAGCGCAGCTCCGCCTCGCGGGCCGCTGCTCGCTGCGCGAAGATGCCTTCCTGCACCAGTGCGCCGGGCGAAAGCTGCTTCGGCCGGTATTGCGCCTGGTGCAGTTCCGCGCCGAGCCGGTCCACTTCGGTCTGATAGCGGTCGACCTGTTCGCGCGCGGCGGTGTTGTCCGCGGTTGCCGTGGTCGGATCGAGCTGCGCCAGCAGCTGTCCCTTGCGCACGAGGTCGCCTTCCGCCACCGCAATGGTCTTCACCACACCGGTGTTCAGCGGCTGCACCACCGTTTCCGGCACCAGCGAAACGATCTTGCCGTTGCCCTGGGCGATACGGTCCAGGTTCAGAACGACCGACAGGAACACGAAGATCATGATCATGGTGCCGATAATGGCGACGCAATGATTCGCCAGGGTCAGCGGGCCGCGGGAAATCAGTGCCTGGCTCGGCGAGACGAATTCGAGCACTTCGGTCGGCAGCAGCTCGGGCGAGGGCCCGCGCAGCAGCGACATCAGGCCGCTGAGCGGCCCCCGCGGCGAGTCGGGCGGCCCGCCGGGCGGCGTCGTGGACGGGACCTTGCCCTGCGTGCTGGTGGGTGTTCCGGTCGGGGTGGTTGTTACCGACATGCGCCTACTCCCCGTGTCCGAGCACTTGCTGTGCGCCCGGCGTGTTGCCCATGTGACGATTCTGCTGATTCCACAACGTGCGATAGATGCTGCAACGTTCCAGCAGCACGTGATGCGGCGCGACGTCGACCAGCGTGCCCCGCTCCAGCACCATGATCAGATCGCAGTTCACCAGGCTCGAAAGGCGGTGCGACACGATGATCATCGTGCGGCCCTTGCCGATACGCACCAGGTTGGCATTGACCAGCGCCTCGGATTCCGGGTCCAGCGCGCTGGTTGCCTCGTCGAGGATCAGAATGCGCGGATTGGTGATCAGCGCGCGCGCGATCGCCAGCCTTTGCCGCTGGCCGCCCGAAATGTTCGCGGATCCTTCCTCGATCCAGGTGTCGTAGCCCTGCGGCATGCGCTCGATGAATTCCTCGGCGCCGGCCAGGCGGGCGGCTCGGACCGAGTCTTCCAGCGTCAGGCCGGGGCGGCCCGAAATGATGTTCTCCTTGACGGTGCCGCGGAACAGGAAGTTGTCCTGCAGCACGACGCCGAGGCTGCGCCGCAGATGCGCCAGGTTGATTTCGCGCATTTCGACGCCGTCGATCTTCACGGCGCCGGAATACTCGCGATTGACCCCCTGCAGCAGGCGCGTGATCGTCGATTTGCCCGAGCCGGAGCGGCCCACCAGCCCCAGCATGGTGCCCGGCGGGATGTCGAACGACATCTGCTGCAAGGCGGGCCGCGAACCGAGCGGATAGGTGAAGGTCAGGTCCTCGAACGCAATGCGGCCTTCGAAACGCGGGCGCATGCCGTCGGTCACGTTGCGCACTTCCGGCGGGTTGTTCAGCACCTTGGCGATCTGCCCGATCGAGGTGCGAACTTCCTGGAAATCCTCGATCAGCCGCGCGAAGCCTGCCACCGGGCCGGCCACGCGGCCGCTCAGGATCATGAAGGCAATCAGCGCGCCGCGGTCGATGCCGGAATTGCCCTGCAATGCCAGGAAGGCGCCGAGCACGACGACGCCGCGGGACATGAATATCTGCAGCGGATCGTTCAGCGTCTGCGGCCAGTTGCTGAGCCGGCCGGCGGCGAGGCGCCAGCCCGTCGCCTCCGCCACACGTTCGTCCCAGACCTGCTTCTGCTGCGGCTCCAGCGCCAGCGTCTTGACCGTGCGAATGCCATGCACCGTCTCGGTAATCACCGCGGCCTTCTTGTGTTCGGCGCGCACGAACTGCGCCACGAGTATGCCGATCGGCCGCAGGAAGACGATCAGGATGACCGTCATCAGGCCGGCCACCGCCATCGTGATGGTCGCCAGCAGCGATTCCATATAAAACAGAAACGGAATGAATACCAGCAGCACGCTGCCGTCGAGCACGGTACCGAGCAGCTTGCCGGTCAGGAACTCGCGGACACGCGATATCTGGCTCAGGCGGCTGATTGTCTCGCCGGCCTGGTTCCGCTCGAAGAAATCCAGCGGCAGCGACAGCAGCCGGCTGAACAAATGCAGGTTCAGCTTGGCGTCGAGCTTGGTGGACAGCACCAGGATCAGCTCGCGCCGCGCCCAGCCCAGCACCATTTCAAAGAACATCATGACCGCCAGGATCGTGGCGAGCATCCAGAAGGTATTGATGCTGTTGAACTCGAGCACCCGGTCGATGGTGCCCATGACGATGAAGGCCGGCACGATGCCGAGGGCTGCAAGCACGATCGACGCCCAGGCGATCTGGCCGATGAAGCGTTTCTCGGTGGTGACCTGCTTGACGATCCAGCCGAGCGTGAATGGCGCCTGGCTGTCATCGAGGCCCACGGTGCGGCGCACCAGCACGGCCTCGCCGGCCCAGGCCTGTTCGAGCCGCAGGCGGTCGACCGCGACCGGCGGCTCCGAATCGCGCGACGTGGGGCTTTTGATCCAGACGACGTCACTGCGTGCATCGGCGCCGACGACGAGGCCGGCGGTGCCGTCCTTCAGCAGCACGACGACCGGCGTCGTCTCACGGAAGGTGAACAGGTTCCGCCACGTCAGCTTGACCGCCTTGGCGATCAGGCCCTGGCCGCGCAGCCAGTCGACCAGTGCCGCCGGTGACGGATAGGGTTCACCGGGGCGCGCCTTGTAATCGTTGATGTCGAGGTCGACGCCGAAGAAGCGGGCCGCGGAGGCGACAGCGCGCAGCCGAAGTTCGGTCGCGGTCAGGGTCTCGTCGCCGCCCTGGCCAAATTCGCCACCCGCATCGGGTTCTTCCGGGTTGGCCCCGGCGGTATTTGAGGAATGATCGTCCACTGCAAATCCTCGTCGCGCTCTAGTCAATCAATCAGACGGCCAATCGGACGGCGCAAAATGCCTCGGGACTGCCCCCGGCAGGCTTCCGCCACCGCCCCTTAACACGGTATTCCCTTCGGCAGGGATAATTTTTGGCGGAATTCCGCGCTTTTTCGGCCGCCCCGGCCTCGACCTTCGCGTCGGGCGCCGGCACGCATAGTCCGGCACTCGCGGCTCAGCTCTCACAGCTCAGCACTCAAGGCGTAAAGGATTTCACGCTCCATGCGCAAGACAGGCGAGACTGCCGCGGAACCCGCCCGCGATGCCGACCTGGCGGATATCGCCGCGATCTATGCGCATCACGTGCTGACAGGCACCGGCACCTTCGAGGCGGTGCCGCCGAGCATCGAGGAAATGCAGGCCCGCCATGCTGCGGGCATCGCGGCCGGCTATTGCTGGCTGGTCGCGCGCGATGCGACCGGGGTGCTCGGGTTCGGCTATTACGGAGCCTTCCGGCCGCGCACCGGCTACCGCTGGACCGTCGAGGACAGTGTCTATGTGCGCGACGATGTGCGCGGCCAGGGTGTGGGCCGGAGCCTGGTCGACGCGCTGGTGGGGCGCGCCGAAGCCGCCGGATTTCGGCAAATGTTCGCGCTGATCGGCGACTCGGAAAATGCCGGCTCGATCGGCACGCACGCCGCCCTGGGGTTCGCGCACGCGGGCGTCATGCGAGCCGCCGGGCTGAAATTCGGCCGCTGGCTGGACGTAGTGATTATGCAACGCAGCCTGGGACGGGGAAATGCCGACGTCCCGGACGGGTGGCTCGGGTAGAAAAATTGGCTTGGCCGACCAGGGGCTCGGCCCCATCGGCGCTAATACCAACGGCCTTAAATTTTGACCTGTCAAAGGCCAGGGCTCTGCCCTGGACCCGCTGGGGCCTGAGGCCCCAGACCCCCATTAGCGCTGCGCGGCTTTTCATCGTCTCCCCGGCGAAGCCCATACCAAACACGGAT
>JAATGE010000054.1 GCA_015654825.1 Rhodospirillales bacterium | reverse complement strand
GACCGGCGCGATCTACCAGCAGGACCGCACGAACTATTCGCGCTATGTGAGCGAGAGCCAGGAGCTCGAACTGAAATCGAGCGGCACCCACACGGTCGACTGGATTCTCGGCATCTACTACGAGGCGGAAGACAACGCGATCCGTTTCGACATTCCGATTTTCAACGGCACGCAGCAGGGCACGGTCAACTGGCAGGGCTCGTTCATTCAGCCTAAGGAAACGGTCGAATCGAAGGCGGCGTTCGGCCAGGCAACCTATAACATCACGCCGTGGCTGCATCTGACCGGCGGCCTGCGCTTCACGCAGGACAACCGCACCAACGATGGCGGCACCAACAACGGCTGGACCAACGACCCGAACGTGCCCCAGGTGCCGCTGTCCCCATTCGAGAATCCGCTCGATGTCGGCTTCAGTACTTATCAGCAGAACAGCGGCAGCTACGAAGGCAGCAAGGTCACCTATCTGGCGAGGGTCAGCGCCAACGTCACCGACGATTTCCTCGCCTATGCCAGCATTTCGAGCGGCTACAAATCCGGCGGCCTGCAGGACGGCGGTTTGCAGTACGGTCCGGAGTCGCTGACGAGCTACGAGATCGGCACGAAGAACCGGCTGTTCGGCGGGCTGCTGACGATCAACAATGCAGCATTCTACGAGGACTTCAAGGGCTACCAGTTTGCCGCTCCGGTGACCTTCAGCGACGGCAGCCATGGTCTGGCATTCTCCAATGCCGGCGGCTCGACGATCGTGTATGGCTTCGAATCGGAAATCGCCGCCAGGCCGACGGCGCAGGATACCGTGCAGCTGGCACTCTCGTTGCTGCACAGCGAGCTCGGCATACTTCCCGCGGCGGGCAGCAACGATTATTCCAATTTGCCGAAGTGCCTGGCTGATCCGCGCATCAGCAACTGCGTCGACGCCACCGGCAACACATTGCCGCACGCGCCCAGCCTCGCGTTGCAGCTGATCTATGAGCACGAGTTCCTGCTGCCGAATGAGGCCACGCTCACGCCGCGCGTCAGCACGCATTTCGAAACCAGCAGCTGGCTGAGCATCCTGCATGACGGCCCGGGCGATAAGCAGGGCGCCTACACGCGGACCGATTTCAACCTGCTCTACCGCGCGCCCGGGCGAAAGCATTACGAAGTCGAGTTCTACATCGAAAACCTCGAGAACGGCTATATCCGGACCAATGCGCTGGCGACCGCGGATAACATCTACACGTCGCAGTTCCTGCCACCGCGCACTTTCGGCTTCAATGTCAAATACGATTTTTAAAGGATCGGGCGGCGGCCTGACGGTGGTTTTGGCCGCCGATTTTGCCGTCGCCCACGCCCGTCCATGACCGCATTCTAAAGGCAGTTCATGAATTCGCACCGGCTTTTTTACGCCTGCGCCGTTCTCGCGGTCGCGCCGCATGCCGCGCGCGCGCAGGCCGCGGCACAGGCGGCGCATTGGCCGGTTGCCGCGAGCCCCGCGGCGCTGACTGATGCGGCGACCGAGGCATTTATTACGCGATTGATGTCGCGTATGTCGCTGCAGGAGAAGGTCGGCCAGACCATACAGGGCGATATCAATTCGATCGTGCCCGAGGATCTGCTTCACTATCCACTCGGCGCGCTGCTGGCCGGCGGCGATTCCGGCCCGCAGGGAGACGATCGTGCCTCCGCCGCGCGCTGGGTGCAAACGATCGCCGCGTTCCGGCACGCCGCCGCTTTGCGGGCGGCCGATCACACACCAATCCCGCTGCTGTTCGGTATCGATGCCGTGCACGGCAACAACCATATTCCCGGCGCCACCGTGTTTCCGCACAATATCGGCCTGGGCGCGGCGCGCGATCCGGCGCTGATCGAACGCATCGGCATCGCAACGGCGCAGGAGATCGCCGCCGTCGGCGCCGACTGGACGTTTGGCCCGACGCTGGCGGTGCCGCGCGATGTACGCTGGGGCCGTTCGTACGAAGGTTTCGGCGAGGACCCGGAAATCGTGCGCAGTTACGCCGCGCCGATGACACGCGGTCTGCAAGGCAGCCTGGTGGCCGGAGAGCCGCTCTCGCCGGGCCGCGTCGTTGGCGCGGCCAAGCATTTCGTCGGCGATGGCGGCACGCAATCCGGGCGCGACCAGGGTGACGCGCGAATAGGCGAGACCGAGCTGGTGCGCGTGCACGCCCAGGGCTACACCGAAGCAATCGATGCCGGTGTGCTTAGCGTCATGGTTTCGTTTTCCAGCTGGAACGGCACCCGCGATATCGTGAACCGCTCGCTGCTGACCGATATTCTGAAGGGCCGGCTGGGATTCGCGGGTTTTGCCGTCGGCGACTGGAACGCCCACGGCGAGGTGCCGGGGTGCGCCAACACCAGCTGCCCGCAGGCCATGAATGCCGGGCTGGACATGTACATGGCTCCGGATAGCTGGAAGGGATTGTACGAGAGCCTGCTGGCCCAGGTGAAGTCCGGGCAGATCTCCGCCGCACGGCTCGATGACGCGGTACGCCGCATTTTGCGGGTGAAGGTCAAAGCCGGGCTGTTCGGCCAGGATCACCAGTTGGCCGGCCATCTGGAGTTGCTGGGCTCGCCTTCCCATCGCGCCGTGGCACGCACGGCGGTGCGCGAATCGCTCGTGCTGCTCAAGAACGATGGCGCGCTGCCGATCAGGGGCGGCGCCGAGGTGCTGGTGGCCGGGGACGGCGCCGACAATATCGGCAAGCAATGCGGCGGCTGGACCATCAGCTGGCAAGGCACCGGCAACCGCAACAGCGATTTCCCACAGGGCCAATCGATCTACGCCGGTATCGAAGCCGCACTTGCGCGCGGCGGCGGCCACGCGGTGCTCGCGCCGGACGGAAAATTCGCCAGGCGGCCGGACGTCGCGGTCGTGGTGTTCGGCGAGGAGCCATACGCGGAATTCCAGGGCGATATCGGCACGCTGGAATATCAGCCCGGCGACAAGCGCGATCTTGCCCTGTTGCGCCGTCTGCAGGCGCAACACATTCCGGTCGTGGCGGTGTTCCTGTCGGGCCGGCCATTATGGGTCAATCCCGAAATCAACGCATCCAATGCGTTCGTGGCCGCCTGGTTGCCCGGCACCGAGGGCGGCGGTGTGGCGGACGTGCTGATCGGTACTGGCGCCGGCAAGCCGATCGTTGATTTCACCGGCAAACTTTCGTTTTCGTGGCCGCGCGCGCCGATGCCACCGCCGCTGCACCGCGAGGAAGCCGGCTACGATCCGCAGTTCCCCTACGGATACGGGCTGAGCTATGCGCATCCCGGCACGGTGGCCACGTTGTCGGAGGCGGGGCAGGCCCACAGCGCGCCACCCAATGTCGAGCGCTATTTTGAAAACGGCCGCACCGGCCACAGCTGGACGCTGGCGGCGCAAGGGGCCGCGACGCTGACCACGATCGACGCCGGGGCGCAGGAAAACGCGCGGCTTGCGCGCTGGCGCGGAAACGCGCCCGGCACCATTGCCATCAGCGGTGAACCTGTCGATCTGCAGCGCCAGACAACGGGCGACATGACGCTCGGCCTGCAATACCAGGTGCAGGCGCCGCCGTCGGCGCCCGTGCATCTGACGCTGCAATGTGGCAAGGATTGCTCGGCCGCGCTCGATGCTACGCCGACATTCGCCGCGGCGCCGGCCGATCAGTGGCGCTCGCTGAACGTACGGCTGTCATGCTTCGCCACCGCCGGCGCCCGCATGGAGCATGTCAGCGCGCCGTTTGGGCTGGCGACATCGGGATCGTTCGCGATTGCGTTCCGCCGGGTTGCGCTGGAACCGCATACGGCCTCGGCCGTGTGCCTGCCTAGGCCTAAGGCGTAGGGAGAAAGGCCAGGGTTCTGCCCTGGACCCGCTGGGGCCGGTAGGCCCCAGACCCCAATTTTATTTGTTCCGCGTTCGGCATCGGCTGTGAGCCACTACCAGACCTACGGTTTCGCAAGATGGATACCAACTGCCGGAAATCTTGACTCCTGCGGCCGTGT
>JAATGE010000098.1 GCA_015654825.1 Rhodospirillales bacterium | reverse complement strand
GCGGCGCGGTCGGCCTGCTGCTCTTCCTGGCGCTTGTCGCCGTTCTGGCGCGCCGGCTCTGGGCCGCGCGCGAAAACCCCGAAACCACCTGGCTCGCCGCGCTGGGCCTGAACGCGCTGGTCGCCGGCCTTACCGACTTCGGCCAGATCACCAAGGGTCCGGGCCCGCTCTGGCTGATCCTGTGGCTGCCGATCGCCCTCGCCATTGCCGCCTACCCGGTGCGCAGCAGCCGCGGACCTTCCTGATGCAGCCACGCCACCGCCTGTTCGCGGTGTGGCGACAACGCGTCCGTCAGTTCCCAGAACGACGCGCTATGGTTCAGATGCCGCAAATGCGCCACTTCGTGCGCCACCACGTAGTCCTGCACGAACGGCGGCGCCATCACCAGGCGCCAGCAGAACATCAGCACACCCTCCGCCGAGCAGCTTCCCCAACGGCTGCGGGTATCCTTCACTGTCACCCGCTTCGGGGTCACATTGGCGACATGCGCCTTGGCCAGCGCCTGCGCCGAGAACCTCCGCCGTGCCTCGCCGCGCAGGAAATCATGCACCCGCCGTGACATGAACGCCGGGTCGCCCGCCACATACAGCACGCCGTCCTGCAGCCAGGCACCGCCCCGCGCGCCCGGCGCGTGCCGGATCGGGTGCTCGGCCCCGTCGATCGTAACCGAAGCCCCAGCCTCGAACCGCACCGCATCCGGCAATGCCGCCAGGCGCGCCGCCACCCATGCGGCATTGTCGTTCAACAGCGCCATGCCGGCGGCGCGCGCAGCACGCATGGGAAGAGTGACGACGACCTGGCCCTGTCTGGCGTCGATGCGGAGGCTGACCCGGCGCGCCGTGGCGCTGCGGCGCCAGCAAACGGTCGCGGGGCCGCCCAGAAGAAGGAGAGACTCCGGGGGCAAGGGTTTCACACATGTCGATATGTCGCACCGAGCCGAGTCGGCGCAAGTCAGTTAAGGCCAGGGCTCTGCCCTGGACCCGCTGGGGCCTGAGGCCCCAGACCCCCGATATTGGGGCGAGACGGCGAAGCCGGAAAACATATGTCGGATTATGGCTTCGCCGGGGAATCGATGAAGCAGCCGCGCAGCGCCAATAGGGTCTGGGGCGCCTACTTGCCCCAGCGGGTCCAGGGCAGAGCCCTGGCCTTTCTTAATCTGCTTCGCGTTGCCGCGACGCCGCTATCGTGCGCACTGCGCAGCTTGCCGATCATTTCTGGGGTTTCGCGCTCGGTTGGCGGCGGCTACACTTGGCTGATGCGCACCCTGTTCATACCCATCCTGCTGCTGGCTAGCGCCGCGCGGGCCGCCTGCCCCGGCTATACCGTTTGCCCCGTGGTCAAATACCCGGTGGTGGTCAACCACAACCCCCGAGCCAAGAGCGAGCTCGCCGCGGTGGATGCGCAGGAGGCAGCGACGCTGCAGGCCATGCAAGCCAACGACCTGAGCTTTGGCCAACTCGTGGCGTTGCTCGGCCAGGCCCTGGTGTTCGACAAATCGCTGTCCGTGCGCGGCAACGAGGCCTGTGCCTTCTGCCACAGTGCCTCCGCGGGCTTTGGCGGCGGCATTCCGGCCTTCGTGCCCGCCGGCGGCATTTTTCCCGGCTCGCTGACCGCGCGCTCCGGCCGCCGCGTGCCGCAGAGCCTGGCCTACGCCGCCTTCGCCCCGGTGCTGACTTTCCGCACCGACACCGCGGATTTCGCAGGCGGCAATTTCTGGGACGGTCGCGCCACCGGCCTGATTACCGGCAGCGCCGCCGCCGACCAGGCCATGGTGCCGCTGACCGGCCCCACGGAAATGGCGCTGCCCGACGCCGCCTGCGCGGTCTGGCGCGTCTCGCAGGCGCCGTACGGCGCAACGTTCAGCAAAGTGTGGGGCGCGCAGTCGCTCGCCATCACCTGGCCTTCGGACACCGCAAGCGTATGCGCCAAACCGAACAACGGCCGCGCCAACCAGACCCCTCTTGCCCTTTCCGCCGACGACCGCACGCGCGCCACGGCGGCGGTGCAGCAGATCGGCCAGACGATCGAAACCTTCGAGGCATCGCCGCTTGCCTCGCCCTTCACTTCGAAATTCGATGCGGTGTCAGCCGGCCAAGCACGTTTCTCCGCCGAGGAGCGCGCCGGCTTCGAACTGTTCACCGGCCGCGCCAATTGCTCGACATGCCATGCCGTGGACGGCAGCAAGCCGCTGCTGACCGATTTCACCTCCGCGAATATCGGCGTGCCGCGCAACCCCTCGGATCCGTATCTGACCGAGAACGCACCGGACAGCCACGGCTACGTCGCCAACCCTGCAGGCCCCGCCTATGTCGATGAGGGGCTAGGCGGCTTCCTGGCCAGCGACGACAATACGAACCAGCAATGGAAGGCTGCCGCGCCCCAATTCATGGGTGCGTTCCAGGTCGCGACATTACGCAACGTCGCGGCGCGCCCGCGCCCCGGTTTCATCCGCACCTACACCCACAACGGCTTTTTCAAGGACCTGAAAAGCCTGGTGCACTTCTACAACACGCGCGACGTATTGCCGCGCTGCACCGGCACCGAGGGGATCGGCGTCACCTGCTGGCCGGCGCCCGAGGAGCCGGCCAACGTAAACCAGGCAAGGATGGGCAACCTGCGCCTTTCCAACACGCAGGAACAAGAACTGGTCGCCTTCATGCGCACACTGACCGACGGCTATTCGCCGCCCCACGTGCACTAGGAAAAGGCCAGGGGCTCTGCCCCATAGGCGCGAAGATAAGGATTATAGAGCGAAATCAATGAGTTGAATTTTGGTGGCTTCGCCGACCAGGGGGCT
>JAATGE010000178.1 GCA_015654825.1 Rhodospirillales bacterium | reverse complement strand
TGGCCCCAGCGGGGTCCAGGGGCAGAGCCCCTGGCCTTGACTTTTCGAATCGAATCTTCAGCTTCCTGTTGTCAGAGCTCAGAAATCCCTTACGTTCGCGCCTATGGGGCTCTGCCCCTGGACCCCGTTGGGGCCAGTAGGCCCCAAACCCCGATTTATCTGTTCCGGGATTGGCATCGACACCCGGCCAGTCGGCGACGGCCGGTCACCTGCATCGACCGTGCAGGGAACCCCGCCGCGCAGCGCGACCGACAGCGGCGCCACGCCGTCGTGCGCAGCACGTACTCGCGTGACCGGGGTCCAGGGGGTGCAGCCGCCGCTTTCGGCCCACTATCCGATCCCGGCGGACTGGTTTAAGCAATCGCTTAAACGACCCCGGCGGAAGGGAGCTGTCCTTGAACTTCGATTTCTCCGACGACCTCAACCAGGTACGCGCCGAGGCGCGCGCGTTCCTGCAGGAACACGCCGCCGGGTCCGCGCGACGGGCGCTGGAATCCGGGTCCGGGTTCGATGCGGCATTGTGGAAACATATGGGCAAGCTCGGCTGGATTGGGGCGGCGATCCCTGAGGAATTCGGGGGCAGTGGCCTGGGCGACGAGGGGCTGTGTGTGTTGGCCGAGGAAATCGGCCACAGCCTGGCGGCGACGCCGTTCGCCAGCAGCGCTTACCTGGCGAGCCAGGCGGTGCTGCGGTTCGGCAGCGCCGCGCAAAAGGCGCGCTGGCTGCCCGGGCTCGCCGACGGCAGCGTGATCGGGTGTTTTGCTTTGGCCGAAGGGCCCGGCGCGCCGCGCGCGGCCGGGGTTGGCGCGGTGCTGCGGGATGGGCGGCTCGATGGCAGCAAGCAGCCGGTGGTGGACGGCAACGTTGCGCATCTGTGCGTCGTGGCGGCGCGCGACGGGGCGGAGATCGTGCTGGCGCTGGTGGACCTGGAGCAGGGCGCGGTGGCGCGCGCGGCGCTGCAGTCGCTCGATCCCAGCCGCGACGTTGCCAAAATCGTGTTTTCCGGCGCTGGCGCGGAGGCGTTGCCCGGCGCCCGTGGATTTGCCGCGGTGGAAACGCTGCTGGATCGCGCCGCCGTGCTGTTCGCGTTCGAGCAACTGGGCGGCGCGCAGGCCTGCCTGGAAATGGCCCGCGAATATGCCCTGCAGCGCCAGGCGTTCGGGCGGCAAATCGGGTCGTTCCAGGCCATCAAGCATAAGCTGGCGGACGTCTATATCGCTATCGAACTGGCGCGCAGCAACGCCTATTACGGAGCCTGGGCGCTGGGTGCCGATGCGCCGGATATGACCAGCGCGGGCGCTGCCGCGCGCGTGGCGGCAATTCATGCGTTCGAGCTGGCCAGTGCGGAAAATATACAGACGCATGGCGGTATGGGATTTACCTGGGAGTATGACTGCCATCTTTATTATCGGCGGGCCAAGCACCTTTCGCTGGCGATCGGGGGGGCGCCTTTCTGGAAGGATCGGCTGGTTGGGTTTATTGAGCAGCGGAACGCAGCGTAGAAAAGAAGGCCAGGGGCTCTGCCCCTGGACCAAGCTGGGGCCAGTAGGCCCCAGACCCCATTTTATGGAGGCAGCGCAATGGATTTTTCTGATACGGTTGAGGAAGCTGCGTTCAGGCGCGAGGTTATAACGTTTTTGGATGGGAACGCTACGCGCAAGACGGGGCGCCTTGGCGGTGGCGGAGCGGTGGATGCGGCCCATGTCGCGAAGGCTAAGGCTTGGCAGGCGACAAAGGCTCACGCGGGATTTGCTGGGATTACCTGGCCGAAGGCATGGGGCGGGCGCGGCGGCACGCCTATGCAACACGTGATCTACGGCCAGGAAGAGGCAAAATATGAACTTCCACAGGGCGTGTTCGAAATCGGCTTGGGCATGTGCATTCCTACGGTCGCCTCCTATGCCGCTCCGGAGACATCGCAGCGTCATGTGGGGCCGGCGCTGCGCGGCGAAACAATCTGGTGCCAGTTGTTCTCCGAACCCGCCGCCGGCTCCGATGTCGCCGGTTTGCGCACCCGCGCCGAACGCGACGGCGACGACT
>JAATGE010000121.1 GCA_015654825.1 Rhodospirillales bacterium | reverse complement strand
GCGCACGACGGCCCCAGACCCCCATTCATGAGGAACTGCGGGGGGAACGGCGAAGCCTGAAATCCGTGTTTGGTATGGGCTTCGCCGGGGAGACGATGAAAAGCCGCGCAGCGCTAATGGGGGTCTGGGGCCTCAGGCCCCGTCGGGCGTAGCACGCCTCCGGCGTGACGGGTCCAGGGCAGAGCCCTGGCCTTTCTCTTACGTCACCCTAAAGCGGCACGCCCGCCACAGTCCGGCTAGTCCGGATCGTCTGCAGCGTCTGCACGCGGCCCACGTTCGCGGCTTCGGTCAGCTTGCGTGTAAGCTCGTTTTCCTGGGCGGTATCGCGCGCCACCAGGCGCAGCAAAAAATCCCCGCCGCCGCGGATCATATGGCATTCGCGCACCTCGGGCCACGCCGCGACCAGGCGTTCGAACGCCGCCAGCGCTGCCTCCTTCTGGCTGTCCAGTCCGACGATCACGAAGAATGTGATGGCGAAGCCGAGCTTTTGCGGGTCGGTTTCGGCGTGATAGCCGCGGATGATGCCGGCCTCCTCGAGCCGCCGCACGCGCCGCAGGCACGGCGGCGCCGAAATGCCGGCGCGGCGAGCCAGTTCCACGTTGGTCATGCGGCCATCGGCCTGCAGCTCGATCAGAATACGGCGGTCGATGGCATCGATGTCAGGCAGGTCCGGGGCTTGAGGCTTCATGGCGTCACTCACTGTTGCCGGCTAGCCGGCTGTTGACGCAATATTATTACAACAATCCGGCTTGGGGAAGCGGGGTGGCGAGCGGCCGCACGCCGGCCGCCGCAGGCGCGCCCCCTGTCAGGCATCGGTGGCCGACGTGGACCAGCGCGCTTACTTGTCCGTCCCCCCCCGCACCCCGATATTGCCCCGACTCGTTACTTACTGTGTGACCAGGGAACATGACCGCCATTCACCGTACCCGCCTGCTCGTCATCGGCGCCGGCCCGGCCGGCTACACCGCCGCGATCTACGCCGCGCGTGCGGGCCTCGCCCCCATGCTGGTGGCCGGCCTGCAGCCCGGCGGCCAGTTGATGATCACCACCGACGTCGAGAACTATCCGGGTTTTTCCGCCGCCATCCAGGGCCCGTGGCTGATGGAGCAGATGGAGGCGCAGGCGCGCCACGTCGGCACCGAGATTTTCCACGACCTCATCATGTCGGTGGATTTTTCCGCGCGCCCCTTCCGCTGCACCGGCGACAGCGGCGACGTCTGGCTCGCCGATACCGTGGTGATCGCCACCGGGGCCCAGGCACGCTGGCTCGGTCTGCCGTCCGAGGTGCGCTACCAGGGCGCGGGCGTTTCCGCCTGCGCCACCTGCGACGGCTTTTTCTACCGCGGCAAGCGCGTGGCGGTGGTCGGCGGCGGCAACACCGCGGTCGAGGAAGCGCTGTTCCTGACCCATCACGCTTCGCACGTCACGCTAATCCACCGGCGCGACAAGCTCCGCGCCGAAAAGATCCTGCAGCGCCGCCTGTTCGAGCATCCCAGGATCAGCGTGGTATGGGACAGCGCGGTCGAGGAGATCGTCGGCGGCGGCACGCCGGCCGTGGTGACCGGCGTGCGGATCTGCAATCTGCGCACCGGGAACGAGACGACACTGGACGTGGATGGGGTTTTCGTTGCTATTGGGCACACGCCGAATACGTCAGTATTCGCCGATTGGCTGGAAATGGACAACGAGGGCTACGTCAAGACGGTTCCCGGCAGCACGCGAACGTCGGTAGACGGGGTGTTCGCCGCCGGAGACGTACAGGACAAAATTTTCCGTCAGGCTGTTACGGCGGCCGGAACGGGTTGCATGGCGGCGCTGGAAGCGGAAAGGTGGCTGACCGAAACAGCCCCTGGTCCGGCGCTGGAAGTGGTTTGACGCGCCAGCTAACCGGGCCGGGGCGGGGAGACGGGGAGCATCATGGACTGGGACAAGCTGCGGGTCTTCCACGCGGTGGCGGAGGCTGGCAGCTTTACCCATGCCGGCGACACGCTGAATTTGAGCCAATCGGCGGTCAGCCGGCAGATCTCGGCGCTGGAGGAGGCGCTGAGCGTGCCTCTGTTCCACCGGCACGCGCGCGGCCTGATCCTCACCGAACAGGGCGAACAGCTGAACCGCACCGTGCGCGAGGTGTTCGCCAAGCTGGCGATGACCGAGGCGCTGCTGACCGAAAGCCGCGACAAGGCGGCCGGCCAGCTGAAAGTCACCACGACTGTAGGGTTCGGCAGCTCCTGGCTGGCGCCGCGGCTGCCGCCGTTCCTCGAAGCGCACCCGGAGGTCTCGGTCAGCCTGCTACTCGAT
>JAATGE010000016.1 GCA_015654825.1 Rhodospirillales bacterium | reverse complement strand
GGCGCCGACGTCTGCCACCTGAACCTGCACAAGACGTTCTGCATCCCGCACGGCGGCGGCGGGCCCGGCATCGGGCCGATCGCCGTCGCGGCACACCTCGCACCGTACCTGCCGAACCACCCGTTTCGCGACGATGCCGGCCCGGCCGCGGGCATCGGCCCGGTTAGCGCCGCCCCGTTCGGCAGTGCCAGCATTCTGCCGATCAGCTACGCCTATATGCGCATGATGGGCGCCGACGGCCTGAAACGCGCGACCGAAGTCGCCATCCTGAACGCAAACTACATCGCCGCCCGCCTGCGCCCGCACTATCCGGTGCTGTACAGCGGCGCCCACGGCTACGTCGCCCACGAATGCATCCTCGATTGCCGCGGCTTCGCGCCCACCACCGGCATCCAGGTCGAGGATATCGCCAAGCGCCTGCAGGATTACGGCTTCCACGCACCCACCATGTCATGGCCCGTGCCCGGCACCCTGATGGTGGAACCCACCGAGAGCGAGCCCCGCGCCGAGCTCGATCGTTTCTGCGACGCCATGATCGCGATCCGTGCCGAAATCGCCGCGGTCGCCGACGGCAGCCTGAGCCGCGCCGACAACCCCTTGCGCAACGCGCCGCACACCGCGCCGGAAATCATGCAGGAAACCTGGCGCCACGCCTACAGCCGCGAACAGGCCGCCTTCCCGGTCGCCGGAGCGGCCGACGCGAAATACTGGCCGCCGGTCAAGCGCGTGGATAACGCCCACGGTGACCGTAACCTGGTGTGCACCTGCGCGCCGTTGTCGGCTTATGCGGAGGCGGCGGAGTAAAGGGAAAGGTAATGCCAGGGCTCTGCCCTGGACCCGCTGGGGCCTGAGGCCCCAGACCCCCGATAGCGCTGCGCGGCCGTTCGGCGTCTCCCCGGCAAAGCCAGTACCAGCCTGGATTTCCAGGCTTCGCCGTTCCCCCCAAATGAATGGGGTCTGGGGCCTACTGGCCCCAGCGGGTCCAGGGCAGAGCCCTGGCCTACCTATCGTCCGAAATTTGCATCTGGCCGGCCGTACTGGTTCCATATTTGGACGTTAGCAGCTACGGTGCGCGCCGCCACCGTCGGGTAAATGCCGTGTCACGCCTACTCGCCATTGCCGCCGCCATGCTCTTTCACCACGCAGCCCTTGCTTCCTGCCCCGCCGGGCAGGCGGCGGTTTTGCCGCTGACCCTCTGGCACGGAAAGCTGCTGGTGCCGGTCGGCATTAACGGCGCACCGCAGATGATTGCGCTCGACACCGGTGCCGGCATCAGCACGATCTCCACGGCCGTGGCCAACAGCATTGATTTGCCGCACGATTTCGATCGCGCCGTCGAACTGGGCGGCGTCGGCGGCCGCAACAGCATCCTCAACATCGGCCAGGTCGCGACGCTGGAGCTCGACAAGGTCCGCCTCACCCACCTCGCCATGCCGATCGCCGACATGGAAATGAAAACCCAATCCGGCGCGCCGGTCGCGGGCCTGCTCGGGGCGGACGTGCTGCACGGCTTCGATGTCGAAATCGACGTGCCCGCCGGGCGTCTCGTGCTCTGGAGCGCGTCCGAATGTCCCGCGCCGCCGCCTTCCTGGGCCTCCGACGACCCTATTCCGTTCGAGCTCGATGAAGGCAACCACATCCTCGTGGATTTGCGGGTGGAGGGCGCGCGCCTGACCGGCGTGCTCGATACCGGCGCGCCCGGCCTGGCCGTCACCGAAGGCGCCGCCTTCCGCACCGGCCTGACCGAGGACGCCCTCGACGGGGACATTCCCATTCACGGCATCGGCGTGAACAATCGCGCCTGGAAGGGCCACCTGCATCGTTTCAGCTCGATCAAATTCGGCGGCCTCACTTTTCGTGATACGCCCTCCGAAATCATCCCGAGCAACATGGCCGCCCGCAACGACGCCCTGATCGGCGCCGACGCGCTGATCGGCATGGAACTGCTGCAGCACACGCGGCTTTGGATATGCTACCGAACCAAAATGCTCTATTTGCAGTCCGGCCCCCGATCGAACGCCGATTGAAGACTCGCGAAATTAACCAAAGTTTTTTGGTTCTTTTTTTCAAAAAAGAACAAGAACTTCTTCTTGAAAAAGAAACAAGACTTTTGTTAATTGTTGCTAGTGCGATGCTTTCCATTTCTTCACGGCCGCCATCGTGTTGCCGACGTGGCCTGTCGGATCCAAGGCGGTGTAGGCGTAACTGATGTGTCCGTCGGGCAGGATTACGTAACTCGTGCGGTTCGAATAACCCAGGGCGCCGATCAGCACCGCATCGTACGCCTTCGAAATGCTGCCGTCGGCGTCGGAGGCCACCGGGAATTTGCTGCGGCACTCGCTGACCGAGAATTCCTTGAGCTTCGCGATCTTGTCCTGCGACACGCCGATCACGGTAGCGCCGAGATCGTGGAACTGCGCCGTCGCATCGGCGAATTCATGCGCCTCCTCGGTGCAGCCCTTGGTGAACGCCGCCGGGTAGAAATACAGCACCACCGGCCCCTTTTTCAGGGCATCCGCCAGCCGAAACGAAAACTCGTTGCCGCCTTGCGTGGCCTGCGTGGAAAAATCAGGGGCCGCCGTCCCCGGCTGCAGCTCCGCCGCCGCCGGCCCCGCCGCCATCGCCATCGCCAACCCAATCGCCGCACACCGAACCATCGCCGTCTCCTTCAAGGTTTCCGCCACATGCACTGACGTTTGGGTGCCTTAAGGATTCCAGGAAGGCCAGGGGCTCTGCCCCTGGACCCCGCTGGGGCCTGAGGCCCCAGACCCCCGTTCATAAGGCCAGTCGAGGGAAACGGCGAAGCCTGGAAACTCACGTGGTTACTGGCTTCGCCGTTCCCCCCGATGACCGGGGCCTGGCGCCTACTGGACCCGTCATGCGAAGCACGCTTCCGGCGTGACGGGTCCAGGGCAGCCCTGGCCTTCCTTCACTGAAGCGCCCGCATGACCCCCTCCGCAATACCGCGAAACGCAACCGCCGCCGCACTTTGCGGCGCGCCAAGCACAATCGGCAGCCCGGCATCGCCGGCCACGCGCACATCCAGCAGCAGCGGCACCGCGCCCAGAAACGGCACCCCCAGTTTCGCCGCCTCCGCCTCCGCCCCGCCATGCCCGAAAATATCGGTCCGCTCGCCGCAATGCGGGCACTGGAAGTAACTCATGTTCTCCACCACGCCCAAAATCCGCACCCCGACCTTGGCGAACATCGACACCCCCCGGCGCGCATCCAGCAGCGCGATATCCTGCGGCGTCGACACAATCACCGCGCCCGACAGCCGCACCTTCTGGCTCATCGTCAGCTGCACGTCCCCGGTGCCGGGCGGCATGTCCACCACCATGACATCGAGTTCGCCCCACTCCGTCTGCCCGAGCAATTGTTGCAGGGCACCCATGACCATCGGCCCGCGCCAGATCATCGCCTGATCCTCCGGCACCAGAAACCCGATCGACATGCACTTCATGCCGAGCGCCTCCACCGGGATCATCATCTTGTCGCGCAGCCCGGGCTTGGTGTTCACGCCCAGCATGCGCGGCAGGCTCGGCCCGTGGATGTCGGCATCGATCAGCCCGACGCGCCGGCCCGACTGCGCCAATGAAGCCGCCAAATTCACCGCCACCGTGGATTTGCCCACGCCGCCCTTGCCCGAGGCCACCGCGATCACGTGCCTGACGCCCGCCAGCATGCGCGGCGCCTCCGCCCCCGCCGGCGCAGACTCCTGCTGCCCCGCCTGCGGCTGCGCCGCCTGTTTATGCGACGTCAGCACCACCGCCACCTGGCGCACGCCGCGGTCCCGCCGCAGCAGGCTTTCCGCCTGCCGCGCCACCGCCTCCATGGCATGCAGCCTGGCGCGGTCCGTGCGCAGCGCCACCTGCACCCGCCCGTCGACCACGGAAACGCTGTCCACCAGCCCCGCGGCCACGACATCACTGCCGCCGGGCGCTTCCACGCCGCGCAGCAGCCGCATCACCGAGGCTTCATCCAGTGTCCCGGCGTCCGGCATTACCTTGCAAACCTTTCCGCGCTGGCCATTATGCGCGCCGCGCAGGGTGGGATATGGCGAAGCCCCGATCAGGTACCAACGCCCTTCCACCGCCAATGCGCGCACCATCAAGGCGTCCCCCATGCCCTCCGACCACAATCCCTGGAACCTCCCCGGCAACGGTGGCAACCGCCCGCGCGTGCCGGATACCGGTCCGCCCTGGGCCGGCCGGCCGCGCGGCCCGCGCCCGCCGGACTTCGACCATCTCGCGGCCTCGGACCGCGATTTCCTGCACCGGTTCCTCGAAGGCGGCCCGCGCGCCCTGGCGCTCGCCGGCATCATCGTCGCCGTCGTCTGGATGTTCACCGGCATCTACCGCGTGCAGCCGGACGAGCTCGGCCTCGTATCCCGCTTCGGCGC
>JAATGE010000239.1 GCA_015654825.1 Rhodospirillales bacterium | reverse complement strand
GTCTTGCCGGCGCCGTTGCCACCCAGCAGCCCCACGGTCTCGCCGGTGCGCACAGTGAACGAGATGTCGTCGACGGCCAGGGTTTCGCGGTACCGTTTGGTCAGCGACTCAACCTGAATGGCATAATGCATGCCGGTCACCTAGTCTCGAAAGGATAGGAAGGCCAGGGGGCTCTCCCCCCTGGACCCAAGCTAAGGACAGCCCCTCCTTCTCCCCCGACCAATTAACGGGGGTCTGGGGCCTCAGGCCCCAGCGGGGTCCAGGGGCGGAGCCCCTGGCCTTCTCCTTCCTACGGAGCCCTCATGACCGACATTGCCGCCAGGCCACCTTCCGTCACCGCCGGCCATGTGACCGCGCTGCGTCTGTTCGATGTCGCCAACGCCATCGACCTCGCCGCGGCGGAAAAACTCTGGTCCGAGCAGGCCCGCCAGGGCGCGCGCAGCCGCCTCACCGGCACGCCTCCAAAGGCGGTGTCGTTCGGCGTGCCGCCGCTGTCCCTGCTGCTGCCGTCGGTGCCCCTGAAGCTCGGCGGCGAGCAGATGGAGGCGCAGGTCAGCGCCCGGCTCTACGAATTCGGCGCCGTCACGCTCGCGGTGCGGATCGCCGCCGAAGCGCTCGGCTGGGACGAGTTCTCCGCCCTGGTCAACGAGGTCGACGCCGAAATCGGCCCGCAGGCCGCCACCACGCTGTGGCAGGAATTGCTCGCCCAGCTACGCGCCGCGGTCGGCCCCGCGCTCGATCGCCCAAGCCCCTCCACGCTCGAGGAGGATTACCTGGTCGCGACGGTGCACCTGTTCGCCCAGCCGGTCGTCGCGGCATCCCTCGGCCGCGATATCGACCTGGTGCCGTTGCTGTCCGGCGAGCAGCGCCGCCTCGCCGAGGGCGCCCGCGCCGACCTGCTTAGCCGGCGGTTCAGCTATTACGCCGACGATCTGGTGGTGCTGACCTGGGACCGCGCCTTCGTCTACGAACCCCGCCGCGACACCGACGTCGCGGATGTGATCGAGGTCGCTAATGCCCAGTTGCTGGAAATGCGCTATTACGACGAGCTGCTCGATGACGAACTGCCCCGCATGTACGATCTCGTCGAGGCCACGCGCCGCTGGAGTTTTTCACCCCGCCGCTTCGCCAGCCTGGCCCGCCGCCTCTACACGCTGGTCGCCGAAGTCACCGAGCTGACCGAAAAGGTGGATAACGCGCTGCAGGTGACGGAGGACGTCTATCTCGCACGCGTCTACACCGCGGCGCTGGATCTGTTCCGGGTGAAATTGGTCAGTGCCGCGGTGGACCGTAAATTGGCCATCATTCGCGATACCTATCAGGCGCTGTACGATGAAAGTGCCAGCGCCCGCGCAGGTCTCATGGAAATGCTGATCGTGGCACTGATCCTGGTGGAGGTGGTGCTTGCGATCTATCCGCATCGTTGAACCGGACCACTTTACGCTCTGGCGCGACTCGCTTCCGGCGGATGACATGGTCGGTCAGATAGTCGAAAGACGCCTCCCATGATGGACATCACTCATGACCTGATCCGCGCCACGGTGTCGCCGAATGCTTTCGCGGCGGCACAGGCGTATGTGCGCGCGGGCCGGGTGCGCGCGCTGCAGGCGGATCCGGACCATAATCGCATTTCCGCCAAGGTGCAGGGCAGCGCCAGCAAGCCCTATTGCCAGACAATCGAAATCGGCGCGTCGAAGGCCGGCAAGCCGGTGGTGCACGGCGACTGCACCTGCCCGGTCGGCTTCAACTGCAAGCACGTGGCGGCCGTGCTGCTGGCGCAGCGTGCGGCGTCGGCGCCGACCCCGCCCGTGCTGGAGCCGCAGCCGGCGGAGAGCGCCGAATGGCAGCTGCCCGAATTGCGGCCGGTGGGACCGCGGGCATTCGCGCTGCAGCACGTGCCGGCGCGCGTCACCGCGGCGGAAGAAGCCGAGCCGCTTGTTCCCACCGCTCCCGTGCTGGCGCCGGCGCTGGCCGCCTGGCTGCGCGACCTCGCGACCGACGCCGCTTCGGATAACGAGGCGTATCCCGAGGGTGTCTACAAACGACTGTTCTATGTGCTGAACGCGCGGATTCCGGCGGGCGGGCGCGCCCCGGTGCTGGCCGTGGTGCCGACTGCTTCCGACGTGAAGCGCGACGGCACGATCAGCCAGAGCCATAGCACCCCCGACCCGCACCAACTGGCGAATGGCGCCACGCCGCCGAAATATCTGCGCCCTTCGGACCGCACAATCCTGCGCCACTTGAACGGTCAGGTGCTGGACGAGCGTCACGGCGATCCGGAGCAGGCGCTGCGCCAGGTGATTGCGACCGGCCGCGCCCGGCTGGGTGGCTTCCCCGGCGTCGCCGCGCGCGAGGGGGCGCCGCGCGACGCTGTGCTGGAATGGCAGATGGAACCGGATGGCAGTCAGCGCCCGGCGCTTGTCGTGCCCGAAGGCGGGGCGCCGGTGCTGCTGCCCGCGCCCTGGTATGTCGACGCGGCGTCCGGCGAGCTCGGCCCGCTCACGATCGGCGTGTCGCCGACGCTGTTGCGGCGGCTGCTGAACGCCCCGGCGGTGCTGCCCTCCCAGGTCGGCGCGGTGCGCGACGGATTGGCCGAAAAACTGCCTGCCCTCAGCCTGCCGGTGCCGCGTGAACTGCCGCACGGCGGCAAGCTCGCCGGCAAGCCGACGCCCCATGTCGGCCTGCGCCGCCTGATCGATACGAACTATTACGACCTGGAAAGGCGCTTTGGCGGCGCCGAGCTGATCCTGTCGTTCCGCTACGGCGCGGTGCTGGTGCCGCCGGCGCACCAGGAGGCGGAGATCGTGCACGCCGGCACGCGCTTCGACCTGGTGCGGCACGTCAGTGCCGAGGCGAGCGCCCATGCCATTCTCGGAAAAGTCGGTTTTGTTCCGCTGCGCCGCGCGCTGCCCTGGGGCAGCCTGCCCGGCGATCGCGACCGGCTGGTGCTGAAGACCGAGCAGCCGATGACCGCGTGGCTGGAATTCATGCTGACCGGCCTGCCGATGTTGCGCGACCTGGGCTGGGAGGTTGAGGTCAGCGACGATTTCCCGCACCGGCTGGTCGAGCCGACCGGGCCGCTGCAGGCGGAACTGCGCGAAGGCAGCGGCATCGACTGGTTCGATTTCGATCTCGGCGTGCTGGTCGGCGAGGAGCGCATCGATCTGGCGCCGGCATTGATCAACATGCTGTCCCGAGAAGACAATCTCGCCTTTCTGCGGTCGTTGCGTACCGAGGAAGTGCCGGCCGGCCGCAAGCTGATGGTGCCGCTGCCGGACGGGCGGCGCATCGCGCTGGAACTCGTGCAGATAAAATCCATGCTGCTGACCCTGCTCGATCTGTTCAGCGGCGGCGGCATCGAGGCCAAGCATGGCCGCCTGACGGTGTCGCGCCACAACGCGGCCGAAATGGCGGCGCTCGAGCAATCCGGGATGGCCGCCGGCCTGGTGTGGCGCGGCGGCGAGGCGTTGCGCACGCTCGGCCGCCTGCTGCGCGATCGCGGCGGCATCGGCGAGGTTGCGGTGCCGGACTGGTTTGCCGCCTCGCTGCGGCCGTACCAGCAGCGCGGCGTCGACTGGCTGCAGTTCCTGCGCGAGGCAGGGCTCGCCGGCGTGCTCGCCGACGATATGGGCCTCGGCAAGACGGTGCAAACGCTGGCGCACCTGGCCGTGGAAAAGCAGGCGGGCCGCCTTACCGCGCCGGCGCTGGTGATCTGCCCGACCAGCGTGGTCGGCAACTGGGCCCGCGAGGCGGAACGTTTCGCCCCGCAATTGCGCGTGCTGCCGCTGCAGGGCAGCGATCGCAAGGAACGCTTCGGCCGCATCGGTGACAGCGACCTGGTGATTTCCACCTATCCGCTGATGACCCGCGACTACGACGTGCTGACCGCGCAGGACTGGCACACCGTCATTCTGGATGAAGCGCAGACGGTGAAAAACCCCGGCGCCAGCATGGCGCAGGCGGTGCGCCAGTTGCGTGCCGGGCAACGCATCTGCCTGACCGGCACGCCGATGGAAAACCACCTCGGCGAATTGTGGGCTTTGTTCGATTTCATGATGCCGGGCTTCCTGGGCTCGCAGCTGGATTTCGGCCGGCGCTTCCGCACGCCGGTGGAAAAGAACGGCGACGCGGTAGTGCACGCGGCGCTGGCCAAACGCGTGGCGCCGTTCCTGCTGCGCCGAACCAAGGGCGAGGTCGCCGCCGACCTGCCGCCGCGCACCGAAATCGTCGAGAACGTGCAGATGCAGGCGGCCCAGCGGGCGGTCTACGAAGCGATCCGCCTGGCCATGCACGCCCGCGTGCAGCAGGCGATCGCCGAACAGGGCCTGGCGAAATCCGGCATCGTCATTCTCGATGCGCTACTAAAAATGCGGCAGGCCTGCTGCGACCCGCGGCTGCTGAAAATCGCCGGCACCACCACGAAAAAAGCCGGATCGGCCAAACTGGAACGATTGCTGGAGCTTTTGGTCACGCTGCTGGAGGAAGGCCGCTCGATCCTGCTGTTCAGCCAGTTCACCAGCATGCTGGCGCTCATAGAAGACTCGATAAAAACCCTTGGCATCGACTTCGTGACCCTGACCGGCGACACAAAGGACCGCCGCACCCCGGTCGACGAGTTCCAGGCAGGCAAAGTGAAACTGTTCCTGATCAGCCTGAAAGAGGGCGGCGTCGGGCTGAACCTGACCGCGGCCGACACGGTCATCCATTACGATCCCTGGTGGAACCCCGCGGTGGAAAACCAGGCCACCGACCGCGCCCACCGCATCGGCCAAACCAAATCGGTTTTCGTGCACCGGCTGATTACGGAAAACAGCATCGAGGAGAAAATGGAGGTGCTGAAGGCCCGCAAAAGCGCGCTGGCGGACGGGATACTTTCCGGCGCTGGGGCCAGCGCGCTGCGTATCACGGAAGACGATGTGCAGATGCTGTTTGGGTAAAGGAAGGCCAAGGGGCTCTGCCCGCTGGACCCCCGACGGCGTGCCGCCGCTGTCGTTAGCGCTGCGCGGCGGGAGGGACGCGATGAAGTTGGTTAGATTGTTATGAGCGCCGCAAGTTTCGCGCGCACCAGCGCGGCTGTGGCACCAGATACTGTGGCGCCCGCGTAGCGGACCGGGCGGGCCAGTACATCGATGCTGCGAATGTGGCTCAGCAGGATCTCGCCAGCCAGCGGCAAGCCGTCGGGCAACACGACACTCGACGGAAATGGCCGCACCCGCGTGGTAATCGGGCACACGATCGCCAGCCCGGTTGCCTCCGTGAAAATGCCATCGGAGACCACAAGCGCCGGCCGCCGGCCACTCTGCTCCCGGCCGACCGTTGGATCAAAATCCGACCAGATCAGGTCCCCCGCTTCCAGCCGGTGCAGCGCGCTCACGGCTCGATCGCCTCCCGCCCCACATCCGGCCCCCACTCATAGGCCACGGCATATTCCGCCCGCCATTCCGCCGCGCGACGGCCGCGGAACAACTCCGCCGCCGAAAAACGCGGCGCAGCCGGACGTATCACCAGCGTTCGGGCAACCGCCTCGATCTCGACCTGGTCGCCCTCGGTCAGCCGGGCGCTGGAGGCAAGGTCCCCAGGGATGCGCACCGCCAGGCTGTTGCCCCACTTTCCGAGTGTAACCGAAGGCATGGCCCATCCTTGTTGATATCCAATGAATATCCGACGACGATCTCTATGTCAAGAAGGTTGGCGAATCTCACGCATCAGCAACGCCGCCGCCACGGGCCCGGGCCCCAACCAGGAAATCGATTGACCGATATACGGGATTGCCGTATAGAATTGCATGGATGTCGAGTTCGGACGCGAAGGATGCCGCGAACATCGCCAAACACGGAGTGTCGCTCGCGCTTGGCGCGGAGGTTCTGAAGAGCCGCATTGGCGAAGTGGTGGATGACAGGCGGCACTATGGCGAGACCCGGATGAACGCCTTTGGCCAGGTCGCGGGCCGCCTGTTCGCCTGCACCTATACGATACGCGACGGCACATGCCGGATTATTTCGGTGCGTCGCGCCAGCAGGCGGGAGCAACGTATATGGCTATCGTGAAAGTCACACCCGCGCTCGTTGCCCACGCGATCGATGGGACTGACTGGCAGGCGATCGACGCGCAGACCGACGCCGATCTCGCCCGCAACGTAGCCGGTGACCCGGATGCGGCGCCGATCCTGACGGGCGGCGAGACCGCGGCGGCCATCGCGCGAACCGTGCGCAAGCGGCTCGGCCTGTCGCAGGCCGAATTCGCGGCGCGGTTTCATCTGCCGGTCGGCACGCTGCGCGACTGGGAGCAGAACCGGCGGCAACCGGACGCGCCGGCGCTGGCCTATTTACGCGTCATCGCGCGCGAACCCGAGATGGTGGCGAGGGCGCTGGTGTCCGCGTAGGCGCCGCGGGCAGGTCAGGTTTGAGCTATGTTGCAACGATAGCTAACGTATCGAGCTGGGCGTAACATAATCGTCGCGTAGATTCCCGAGCTTCCTGAGCCCATCGAGGATCAGAGCGCGGCGCGTTTCGGCGTCGCTGGCCTTGTCGGCGCGCAGCCGGGTTACTTCGTCGACCGTGTAGGGCTTGAAATCGGCGGGCAGGTCGGCGGCGGAAAATCGGGCGAGCACGTAGTTCAGGATGCGGGTCGCGGTTGCGTCGTCCAGGTGCGATTGCGAAATGCCCGGCACCTGCACCAGGTAGGCACGGCCCTGCGGCAGCGCCACGTAGCTGCCGGCATGTTGCAGGTCCGGAATGCCGCGCTCCGGCACGCCGTGGCCGGTGGCGCCGTGGCAGCCGGAACAATGCAGCAGGTACAGTGTCGGCAGGCCCATTTCCGCGCGCGCGGCAGGCGGGACGCCGAACGCCAGGGCAGCAACGATCAGCGCGGCGCGGCGGCGCGTCACGGCGACGAGGCCTTGAGTTTCTCGCGCAACTTGCGGGTGTCGGTGGGGGTGGGTGCCGCCGCGCGGGCTGCGGTGACGGCGGTGGGAGGGATCGGGTGGGTTTGGTCGGCGCCGGCGACTGCGTTGAAATGCCTGAGCACGAAATCGACCACCGCGGCGATGTCGGCATCCGTTAGGTCGCCGCGAAAACTCGG
>JAATGE010000609.1 GCA_015654825.1 Rhodospirillales bacterium | reverse complement strand
CGCGCGCGAAAATCATGCAGGCGACCTGCCATGAGGTACTGATCGAGCTCGGCATCAAGGACGACCCACTGCTCGATCTGGCCGTGGAGCTGGAAAAGATCGCCCTGCACGACGACTATTTCATCAGCAAGAAGCTTTATCCGAACGTGGATTTCTATTCCGGCATCATCCTGAAGGCGATGGGTATTCCCACCAGCATGTTCACGGTGCTGTTCGCGGTGGCACGCACCGTGGGCTGGATCAGCCAGTGGAAGGAAATGATGGAGGATCCTTCGCAGCGCATCGGGCGTCCGCGGCAGGTGTACACTGGGCATACGCAGCGGGATTATGTGGCGGTGGAAAGCAGATAAGACAGGAAAGGCCAGGGCTCTGCCCTGGACCCGCTGGGGCCTTAGGCCCCAGACCCCATTCACTGGGGGGAACGGCGAGGCCTGAAAATCCATCCAAACCAAAACGGAGAAAGATTGGTCCGCGTTATGAATTTCCTTGCGCGCCTGCGATACCTATGCGCGATATCGTTGCAGGCTGCCTACGAAATAGATAGGAAAGACACGACGAAGACCAAGGTTCATTGTTTCTGTTGATCAGCCGCCATACCAACATTCTGGGGCCGATGCTGTTCCTCGACAAGGACAGGATACGGAAGCATGCGGGAAGCCGATGATGCCAACGCATTACAGTTTCAAATCATACAACAACAGGCGCGCTGCCACGATCCTGACACTGGTTTTATTCATTGCCATCATATTGCGAATGTGGTTCGTTATAGGCGCCCAACCCGTTATCGGTTTCGCCAACAACTTCGATTTCATCCGACAATCCGCCTGCATCGGCTTGTGGGAGGACTACGGCGACCGCGCAAAAGATCGGCCGCATCGGGAAGGTCCTGCACCACGCCTGGTATTCGATGGCGACCGCAGGCAGTACTACTGCCTGAAGTCGATCGACAACGTGTTTCCCTACCTCGCCGCGCACGCACACCGGAAGCATGACCTCGTGGATTTACGGGAGGTCGGATTTTGGAAGGGCTTTTTTGCGATTCTAGCGTGCGCGCTGCTCCTCTTGCAGCGCATGCCGCCCTACGCCCGCGTCTTCATGGCCCTGGCTACGTTTTTGTGCATCGGGGACCTCTAGACACTTTCTTACGCCAACACGTTGTATCTGGAATTTTCGGTCATCTTGGCGAGCACGTTGGCACTGGCCACCTGCGCCTTGTTGGGGGCGCAATCTGCGCCACCGCGCCTGCGCGATCTATGGCTTCCCGCAGTGTCATTTGCCTGGCTCGGCCTGACGAAGCAGCAATATGGCGGGCTGGCCACCGTCATGGCTGTGATCGCAGCCTGGATTCTCTTGAGCAAGTGGCGACAGCGTCGCAGCGCCGCCCTACTGCTTGCGGTGGGGCTCGCCGCTCCAATTTCATTCAATGCTATAAACGATACGCCCTGGGGCCTCGTCGGCGCCGCCAGCGATGCCAATCATGCAGACACCTTCCTCGGCACCGTGCTGCCCGCCGCAACGGACGTAGGCAGCGCATTGAAGATGCTCGGTATGCCGGACGCCTGCCGCAGCGCCGTGGGCGAAAACTGGTACACGCGAGGATTCCAGACGCACGATCCCTGCCCGGCGGTTCGCCACGTGAGCCGTTTGCGTCTTTTAAGACTTTTCCTGTCGCAGCCGACGACGTTCACCATTCCGATGGCACACGCGGTCGCTCTGACCCAGCCATCCCATCACAATGATATGCAGCGCTTCGAACAGCCAACCGATGCGACGCGGATACGCTATCGTGTTCTGTGGACGACCTCACCCACGTGGGTGTTTGCGCGCCTTCCGCCAGTTCTGTACCGGGCACTCGTTGCGGCAGCCATGCTGGCATGCCCAATTGCGCTCGGCCTACGGCTACTTTGGCTGACACGATGCCCGAACCGAGCTTCCCCCCGCACCCAACTTGGGCTCTCGATGCTGAGCATGGGCAGCATCGCCGTGTTTTATACAATCGCATCAACAGTTTTCGGGGATGGATATCAGGACGTACGTCGGCACGCCGCCGTGCTGCCAGTCGGGCTGACGTTTGTTGCTATCGGCTGCATGTGCTGGATTTTCGAATCCATTCGCTCGACAGATCCCCGTACCAGCATCGTGAAAGACCGGCGAGGCGCCGATCCTGCAATTGCTGTGGAGACAAACCGAAACTTTCCTGACCACCGTGCTGCCGGTTTCTACCGAACATGCAGGCGCGCGTTGCACATCCTCGGACTACCTGGCGCCTACTGCCGCTGTTCGCATCCCAGCCGACCACGCTGACCATCCCGACCTCACATGCCAGTAGGCTGACTGCGGCGGCACGCGGTCGTCGTCCCGGTCGCACTGGTGTTCGTTGCCGCCGACTTGCTGCGCTGAGTCTACGAAATACGCACAAGGCATCTGCTGGACTAAATTTTTGCGCTGCGGTTATTCATTACTATAGCGAAATAACAACTGCAACAGGCGCGACAATTCCAATGATTATAGACAGCGCCGCGGCTGTTACATTCCGTACCACGAAATTCATGCCTTACTTCCCTGTCACGGGCTTGCCATCTTGAAACCAGTATCCTACGGCTCCCCATCGTTGGATGCCACGCATCGTGCGATCCTCCGACTTACCTGTATGGAGAAACGAGTTTGTCAAAACGACTCACTGCGTGCTTTGCCGCGATCGCGGCGGCGGCACCCATCGTTACGGCCCTTGCTGAATCCCCCACTACCCTTTACAGTTTCACGGCCCCGCCGAACGGAGTGCGCCCCGCGGCCGGTGTCGTCGCCGACAAGGCGGGCCATTTGTTCGGTACCACCTACACCGGCGCGGCCAACGGCACCGGTACCGTCTATGAGCTTTTCCCGCCCACCAAGAATGGCGCATCGTGGAGCGAAAAAGCGCTGCACAGATTCAGCGGCCAGCTGCGTGGCCACTACCCGCAATCGGCCCTGACGCTGGACGCCGACGGAAACCTGTACGGTGTAACGGCCAACGGCAGCATCAATGATGCCGGCACCGTCTTCGCCTTGATCAAGCCGGCGCAGACCGGCAAGCCGTGGATCGAAAAACTGCTGCTCGCGTTCAACGGCAAGAAAATCGGCGGCACGCCCTATGGCGGCGTCGTGTTCGGCCCCGGCGGCAACCTTTACGGCACGGCCGGCTACGGCGGCGACCACGGCGCGGGCATCGTGTTTATGCTACACCGTAACGAATCCGCAAAGACCGGCTGGACCGAAACCGTGCTGTATAGTTTCTCCAACGGTTCCGACGGCGGCTATCCGTATTCGGTTCCCACGTTCGATGCCGCCGGCAACATGTACGGCACCACGCTGAACGGCGGCAATGCCGGTAACGGCGTCGTGTTCAAGCTCTTGCCGCCGACATCGGGCACGGCCTGGACCGAACAGGTGCTGCACAGCTTCGATGCCTCGACCGACGGCAATTTCCCGCGCACCGGCGTGATCCTCGACGCCAACGGCAATCTCTACGGCACCACCGAGAACGGCGGCGCATTCGGCTGGGGCACAGTGTTCGAGGTCAGCCCGCCCACGGGCGGATCGACGACCTGGACCGAAACCGTGCTGCACGATTTCGACTTCGGAACGGATGGCGGTGATCCGGGCCAGAGCACGCTGGTGCTGGATAGCAGCGGCAATCTCTACGGCACGACCGAGGTCGGCGGCACACCCAAAGGCGGCATCGCGTTCAAACTGTCACCGCCGAGCGGCGGCGCCACCACATGGACGGAAACCATCCTGACCAGCTTTCCCAGCGGTACCCAGCCGGAATCCGGTTTCATCGTTACCGCCGACGGCAAGCTGACGGGCACTACGTTCTTCGGGGGTACCAATAATCAAGGCAGCGTCTATCAGTTGACGCCTTGATACAATAGAGAAAAGAAATCCCAGGGGGCTTTGCCCCCTGGGCGCTAAGTTAAGGTCAGAAAGGCCAGGGCTCTGCCCTGGACCCGCTGGGGCCTGAGGCCCCAGACCCCCGATAGCGCTGCGCGGCTTTTCATCTTCTCCCCGGCGAAGCCAGTACCAGCCTGGATTTCCAGGCCTCGCTGTTGCCCCCCATGAATGGGGTCTGGGGCCTACTGGCCCCAGCAGGGTCCAGGGGCAGAGCCCCTGGCCTTCCATGCTCGCTTAACTTGACGCCTATGGGGCTTTGCCCCAGGCCCCCCATCGGCGTGCCGCCACCTGCTTTGGCGCTGCGCGGCGGGAGTTGGACCTGGCCTGCCTTCCTTAGCAGGCGCACCCAGCCGTCGGGCCGTCGCTCCCACGGATCACGTGATGGTCGATCCATTCGGCCACCAGCCGCCTCGCCTCGCTAAGCGGTGCCTCCGGATGATGTATGCGGTACAGCGTGGTGCAGCTCTGGAACGCCGCCATGTCGTCCGTCCCGCCGCGCCGCAGCTCGCGGTAGGCCGTCACCACAGCCCGCTCGCACCGCCGCCCAATTTCCGCCACCACCGCCTCCAATTGAGAATCGTTCTTAATACCCGCCCAGCATACCGATCCGCCCAGCACGCTGCAATGATCCATGACAAACCCGCGCAGCCGCTTGCCCAGCCGTCCGCCGCGTAGGAAAAGCGCGGCAACGCACCCTCCACGACGCAGGAAACACCATGGCCAACGGACGCACCAGCGACTGGGATCGCGACGCCGCGCTGACAACCGCCCATATACTATTGGAAATCGGCGCGCTGAATTTCCGCCCGGAGGAGCCCTACACGCTGACCAGCGGATGGAAGTCGCCGGTCTATATCGACTGCCGCAAAATCATCTTCTTCCCGCGCGCCCGCGCGAAAATCTGCGAACTCGGCGTCGACAAGATCTACCGCCATGTCGGCTACGAGCACATCGAGGCGGTGGCAGGCGGCGAAACCGCCGGCATCCCGTTCGCCGCCTGGATGGCCGACCGCATGGGCACGCCGATGTCCTACGTGCGCAAACAGCCCAAGGGGTTCGGCAAGAACGCGCTGATCGAAGGCGACGTCCCGGTCGGCATGCGCACGCTGCTGGTAGAGGACCTTACCACCGACGGGCGGTCGAAAATCCGCTTCGCCCAGGCCCTGCGCGATGCCGGTGCCATCGTGCACCACGCCTTCGTGGTGTTCTATTATGGTGTCTTTCCCGGCGGCCTGGAAACGCTGACCCGCATGGAAATCGGCCTGCACCACCTCTGCACCTGGTGGGATGTGCTCGAGGTGTGCCGGGAGAAACCTTACTTTCCCGATCACCAATTGGCCGAAGTGCGCAAATTCCTTGAGGACCCGGTCGCCTGGTCCGCCGCCCGCGGCGGGCTGGTCGAGAAGCAGGCTGGTTAGGAAGGCCAGGGCTCTGCCCTGGACTCGCTGGGGACAAATCCCCAGACCCCGTTTAATGGATCGGGGG